>NZ_JBKSWG010000018.1:269-53746 GCF_047234585.1 Sellimonas sp.
GGACAAACGGTTTTCAAGACCGCCTCGTTATGACCACTTCGATACCTCTCCATACACTCTATTCATTTCGTCCGCACAGCGAACAATATGTATTCTAACAGAACCACATGTGCTTGTCAACATTTTTTTTGATTTTTTTCTTTTTTTTCAAATGTCCTAAAACTGTCGCTCTTTTTTGGTCGCTACCTTGAGATTTTGTTTCGGGAAGCCGCAAAGATTTCGGCAATTTTTAAGTCTTCCGGTGTTGTGACTTTGATATTCTCGTAGGAACCTTCCACAAGAAATACAGGATTGCCTGTCATCCGTTCCACTGCCATGGCGTCATCTGTCACATTTTCATGAGGAGATCTCATCATTTTTCTGTACGCTTCGATAATGAGTCTGCTTTGGAACACTTGGGGAGTCTGCACGATCCACAGCGTCCTTCTGTCCGGTGTTTCCGTTGCCGCTCTGTTCTTATCTACTATCTTAATCGTATCTTTTACAGGCATCCCGGCCACGCAAGCCCCTTTTTGGACAGCCTCTTCGTATGTACGTTCCAAAATCTGCTCATCCGGAAACGGGCGTGCTCCATCATGGATGAAGACGATCGCGTCATCTTTCTCCGACTGTTCTATCGTTTTCAAAGCATTCCATACAGAATCATAGCGTTCCTTTCCGCCTTCCACAATCCTGGATATTTTCTCAAATCCATACTCCTGCACAATCGTCTCGCGGACATACTCTATCTCTCCTGCCCCTGTCACAAGAATGATTTCATCGATCAGTTCTGACTTATCAAACACTTCCACCGCATAATAAAGGATCGGTTTTCCTGCGATTTTCAGATATTGCTTTCTTGTCTTTGTCCCCATCCTTGTCCCTTGTCCCGCTGCCAGGATAATCGCTATACATTTTTTCTTCATGACTGTTCCGCCTTTTTCTCCAGATATCTCTGTTCTTTACCGTTCTCCCAGTTTCAGATTAGGTACTGCATTCAGATCCCATCCGCTTCTGATCCCGTTTAGATAGTCATAGTACGCCGCTGCTCCGATCATTGCCGCATTATCTGTACAGAGAATTGGCGATGGGTAGTAGAATTCGATCTCACGTTCCTCACACGCCTGCTTCATCGCCATGCGCAGACTCGAATTGGATGCCACACCTCCTGCAATCGCAAGTTTTTTAAGTCCATAATTCTCCACGCCCTTCATGGCATGATCCACGAGAACATCTGTCACTGCCTTCTGGAAGGATGCTGCTATATCAGCCGTATTATACTCTTGCCCCTTCATTTTGCATCCATTGATATAATTCAAAACTGCAGATTTAACTCCGCTGAAACTAAAATCGTACACGGAATCTCCCACATGCGCGCGTGGAAAAGCAATCGCATCCGGATTCCCTTCTTTTGAAAGTTTGTCAATCTTTGGTCCTCCTGGGTATCCAAGACCGATAGCTCTTGCCACTTTGTCGAATGCTTCTCCAGCCGCATCATCTTTTGTTTTGCCAAGGATCTGATATTTCCCATAATCTTCCACACATACCAAATGGGTATGCCCACCGGACACAACCAGACATAAGAACGGAGGCTCCAGCTCTTTATTTTCAATGTAATTGGCTGAAATATGCCCTTCAATATGATGTACACCGATCAGCGGGAGTTTTTTTGCGTAGGCGATGGCTTTGGCCTCAGCTACCCCGACAAGAAGGGCCCCAACAAGTCCCGGCCCATAAGTGACGGCGATGGCATCGATGTCATCCAGTGTATATTTTGCCTCTTTTAGTGCCTCCTCAATGACTTGATTGATCTTCTCGATATGTTTTCTTGATGCAATCTCCGGTACAACTCCTCCATACAGTTTATGGAGATCGATCTGGGATGAAATCACATTTGACAGGACTTCCCTTCCGTTTCTTACCACTGCAGCGGACGTCTCATCACAGGAACTTTCTATCGCCAGTATCGTTATATCTTTTGTTTCATTCATTTTCAACCTTTACCTCCGATCATGATTCCGGGAAATACAGTTCTACACTCATTCTATCTTTGCCGGCCTTCGCCCCCGGAAAGATCTTCCGCACCTCATCCATATATTCTTCCGGTCTTGTCAGAGACGGGCTGTAATGTGTAAGCCACATTTCCTGGACATCTGCCTCTTTCGCAAGTCTGGCAGCTTCGTAAAATGTCATGTGTTTGTATTCTACCGCTTTTTTTGCTTTATCCGGCTCCCCGTACATGCCTTCGCAGATGAAGAGGTCGGATCCGACTGCATTTTCTGCAATAGATTTCGTCGGCCTTGTGTCTGTGCA
This sequence comes from Sellimonas sp., assembly GCF_047234585.1. Classification (NCBI taxonomy): domain Bacteria; kingdom Bacillati; phylum Bacillota; class Clostridia; order Lachnospirales; family Lachnospiraceae; genus Sellimonas; species Sellimonas sp. Next base: position 2,562 of record NZ_JBKSWG010000018.1, read on the forward strand.
GTACGTAAGCTTGATTCCCTTGCGCGGGGGGCCAAGCACCATGTCCGGTGTATAAATTTTTCCGTCTTCTTCCATGGTTTCTCCTTTTTGCAGAAATCTCCAGAGACGCTGCGGTATTTCCTGCTGCCTTGCGCGCTCCACGTCGAATTTTCCTGCTCGGTCGATCTCGATAGTATACCCGTAGCAGATTACGTTGTGATTGACTTTAAATGCTCTTAGCCGGTATCCATCCATCTCGAATGTCTGTACCGGCTCTGTGATCTCCATAAATTTCAATTCAAACGGAAGCTCCTGCGCGATAACACGCAGAGCATTGACTACTCTTTCGAGTCCTTTCGGCCCGATCAAAGTGAGGGGCTCCTTCCTGTCGGCATTTCCCATTGTGAGCAAAAGCCCCGGAAGTCCGCTTATATGATCCCCGTGATAGTGGGTAAAACAGATGACGTCAATCGGTTTGAAGCTCCATCCTTTTTCCTTAATGGCAATCTGTGTGCCTTCGCCGCAGTCGATCAGGATGCTGCTCCCATTGTACCGCATCATCAGCGATGTGAGCCATCTGTACGGAAGCGGCATCATGCCGCCTGTACCCAGTAAACATACATCCAGCATTTCTCTTCTCCTAACTTTCAGATTTCAAAAAATGCCGCCCTGTCACACCGACATTACCCGTTCTCTTTCTCTACAGGTATCACAAACTGTGCAATCAGCTTGTCATAACATGATTCGCACAGATCAAACCGATGCACCTCGTTGTCTTTCTCGGAAAAATATCCCCATCGTTTTTCAACGGTAAGGATATCTTCCTGCGGCATTTCATTTTTTACGATAATTTCTTTTCCGCACTGGTTGCAAAAAATTTTTTCTGTTTTTCTTTCTTCTTTCAAATGATACTGATACTGGCGCATACAATCTCCTCCGATGAGTTTTTTCCTTTGTTACGCCTTTATTATATCTGCTGATTTTTGCCATGTACAGCGGAAAGGGTTTCCAGTTTACGCGTCATGAGCACGGCATCCTCTCTTGGATGATCATAGTATGCTTTTCGAATTCCGTCCTGCACAAACCCGTGCCTTATGTAAAAGGCCCGCGCGCCTTCGTTGCTCTCGCGCACATCCAAATGCCAAAGCCAAATCCCTTTTTCCGCACTTTCCTTCTCAAGCACCTGAAGGATCCGGCTGGAAACCCCTTGTCTCCGCGCTTTTTCCGCGCAGGCAATCCGCGCAATCTCTCCTTCGTCCAACACTGGATAGAAAATCACGTATGCCAGCAGCCGGGAATTTTCTTCTGCATGTGCGACATAAATCCACGCATTTCCCTTTGTCATACTCTCAAGGATCCCTTCCTCGCTCCACGCATCTGAAAAGATTTCTTTTTCCAGCTCCGCAATATACGCTGCGTCCTCTTCTCTTGCTCTGCGCACGATCATTCTTCGCGCCCCTTTTCCCTTTCCATCCGCTCTCTTTCAGCCTGCGATACTCTCAGGTAGTCCGGCTGGTGGTCTCTTGCATTTTCCAGTTTTCCTTCTTTTGCGTAGACGAGCCCCAAAGCTCCTACTGCAGCAGCGCTCTGCCTGTTCAAATGAGGCGGCGCAAAAGAAAACGGGACTGTCACACTCTCCCGGATCTTCTCTTTGTATACCGGCACTCCATCTCCGAGGAATACAACCTTTTCCCCATACGAATTTAAAAGTTCGGCAAGTTTTACGATATCTTCTGCCATCTGGCGCTCGACAATCTCAAAGGAATTCTCGAAACGGTACACTCCTGTGTACACCTGGTTTCTTCTGGCATCCATAATAGGGCAGATCAATCCGCCGAAACCGTAAAGCCGGTATGCCATGGCATCCACAGTCGGGATATGGATAAGCGGCTTATCAAGCGCAAGTCCAAGCCCTTTTGCTGTGGCAGACCCGATCCGAAGCCCTGTAAAAGAGCCCGGTCCTCCTGCCACCGCAATGGCGTCGATGGAATCCAGGGAGAGTCCCGTCATCCTGACCGCATCATCCAGCATCGGAAGGAGGGTCTGGGAATGCGTTTTTTTGTAATTCATTGTATACTCACAGAGTATCTGTTCTTCCTCCACCACCGCGATACTTGCGGTAAGTCCGGAACTATCCATTGCTAAAATACGCATCTTCTTCGTCCCTCTCTTATCTAAACCGCTCTGACTGAGAACGGATCAGTTCTTCATCGTCAAAATAATTGATCTTCATGGAAGCCTTTACTTCCGCCAGTGTTCTGGCTGCCACTTCCTCAGCCTTCTCGCTTCCCTTTCTGAGGATGTCATAGATGGCCGGAATATCTTTTGCAAACTCTTTTCTTCTTGTACGGATCGGTTCCAATTCTTGCTGGATCACTTCGTTCAGGAAGCGTTTTACTTTCACATCTCCAAGTCCGCCTCTTGTATAGTGCGCTTTCAGTTCGTCGAGGTTTGCATATTCCGGGAGGAATTCCTCAAAATGATGTTCCTGACAGAATGCATCGAGATAAGTAAACACCGGATTTCCTTCCACCCGTCCAGGATCAGACACTTTCAGATGATTCGGATCCGTAAACATGCTCATAACCTTCTTCTTTACTTCATCCGCACTGTCGGAAAGATAAATACAGTTATTCAGTGATTTGCTCATCTTCGCCTTTCCATCCGTTCCAGGGAGCCTTAGACATGCCTGATTTTTCGGCAGAAGGATCTCTGGTTCTACAAGTGTGTCCCCGTACACGGAATTAAATTTCCGTACGATCTCCTTTGTCTGTTCCAGCATCGGGAGCTGATCTTCCCCTACCGGGACCGTTGTAGCCTTAAATGCAGTGATATCTGCCGCCTGGCTGATCGGGTAGGTAAAAAATCCAACCGGAATACTTGCCTCGAAATTTCTCATCTGGATTTCCGATTTCACGGTAGGATTTCTCTGGAGTCTGGAAACTGTGACCAGATTCATATAGTAAAAAGAAAGCTCGCACAATTCAGGTATCTGAGACTGGATCAGCAGTGTGGATTTTTCCGGATCAAGACCGCACGCCAGATAATCCAGCGCGACCTCTATGATATTCTGCCGTACCTTTTCCGGATTGTCTGCATTGTCTGTCAGCGCCTGCGCATCCGCGATCATGATAAAAATATCATCGTATTCCCCAGAATTCTGAAGCTCTACTCTCCTCTTCAGCGAACCGACATAATGCCCTACGTGCAGCCGTCCTGTCGGTCTGTCGCCTGTTAAAATAATTTTTGACATGTCTATTCCTCCAATTTATTTATCGTGATTTTCCTGTAATCAAACCCTTTATCCAGATCTTTCTCGATCCGTACTTCCGTTCTCTTCTTTGGCAGGATTTCTTCTATCAGATTGGCCCACTCGATCAGACACACGCCATCCCCGTAAATATAATCCTCATATCCGATCTCATCCATCTCTTCAATGTCTCCGATCCGATATACGTCAAAATGGTAAAACGGCAGCCGTCCATCCTCGTATTCCTGGACAATCGTAAACGTCGGGCTGCTCACATCTTCTTTGACTCCAAGCCCTTTTGCCAACCCTTTCGTAAACACGGTCTTTCCAACGCCAAGGTCTCCTTCCAACGTGAAAACATCGCCTTGTTTGGCAGATTTACCGAGCATTTCCCCAAGTTCATATGTTTCTTTTTCAGACAAGGTTTCCTTTACCATACTGTCTCCTTCCTACTTATTTTTTCTGGAAAAGCGAAATGGCAAAATCCTTTTTGAAGCATCTTCAATTCTTTGTTCCCCGAGTACATTCGTCACGATTTTCATAAAAGAATCTTTCTGGATACCGATGTCTTCCTTCGGGAAAATAAATGCTGTCTGCGATCCTCTGTACAAAACGATCAGATTTGGTGTGATCAAAACATTGCTCATATCTTTCCAGGAGAACAGTTTCTTCTTTTCGCCGCTTACTACTTCCAGACCATCTTTTTCAAGACTATACTGTATCGGCATCCGATAAACGCTGCTCATCTGCATCTGCTCTCTTGCACTAAACCACAAAATGATCGGGATGATCAGAAGACAGAATACGAAGATAAATACAAGAACCAAGCCCCACGTTGTCTGTCCGAGGATAAAGCTTACAATGGCTGCAATCCAACAGATAACCCCAACTGCAAGAAGCAGAATTCCTTTTATTCCCCGATAAGTATGATAGATCAGAAATTCAAAGAGAATCTCTTTACTCATCTTTACTTCAAATCCAACTTTCATTTTTCAATCTATACCTCCATCTTTCCGAATATTGAAATTATAACGCATCCTGGGAATTGTTACAATACACAGTTTGAAATAATAGGCAGACCAGAACAGGCCTCCGGCATCTGGAAAAGACGCCGAAGGCCTGCTTTTTTCTAGCCAATCTTTTTGTGAAGGATAGGGCTGATCTTCTTATACACCAGAAGAAGGATTACAGAGACAATTACTCCTTTCAGAAGATTGAACGGCGTCACTGCCAAAAGGATAAATGTCCAAATCCCGTCAATCGCCGGATTTACTGCGCTTCCCATAGCAATCAGGGAGTCTATCGGCATTCCGAAGACTGCCGCGTAAGTCGGGAGAAGGATATATGCATTGATCACACAGCCGACCACCGTCATGATCACTGTCCCTGAAGCCAGCGCGATGCACGCCCCCTTTTTCGTCCGCATCCTCTGATAGATGATTCCGGCCGGAACACAGAAACTGCATCCGATCAAAAAGTTGGCAAACTCACCCACTCCACCTGTCGTTGTTCCGTTGATGACAAAATTCAGAAGGATCTTGATAAGCTCCGTTACCGCACCCGCCAACGGCCCCATAGCAAACGTCCCGATCAGCACCGGCACTTCGCTTATGTCCAGCTTATAAAAACCCGGCGCGAACGGAAGCGGGAACTCAAACAGCATCAGTATGACCGATACCGCCCCCAGCATGGCCGATACGACCATAAACTTTACTTTTACAGTGTTGTTTCTTTTGACTCCTTCATTTCTTGTGCCATTCATACTTGTGTTGTCCATTGTTTCTTCTCTCCTTTTATTGCTTTCTTGGAAAAGAAACTCTTCTCTCCCTGCAAGGGAATGGGAAACATGCAAAAGACCCCGGATTCAAAACATATCCGGGGCTGTAAACATTAAGACACTTTCGTCCTTCTTTCACATATTTTCTTCTCTCATCCAGACTGTACTGTCGGTTCCGGAATCACACCGGATCAGCCGCCGAAGCGGGTCGCGGACTTTTACCGCCGGTTGGGACTTACACCCTACCCCGAAGAATTTTTTCCTGCCTTTTATTATAAAACCAGCTGTTCATATTTTCAAGACCTTTTCTAAAATTCACTTCTCAGATACCTTTCATGGTAAGCTGTATCCGCTTTCTTTTCATATCCACACTCAAAACTTTCACATCCACAATATCCCCCACACTTACTGCCTCCAGAGGATGTTTGATAAACTTCTTATCTGTTATCTCTGAGATGTGAACAAGCCCATCCTGATGCACGCCAATGTCCACAAAAACGCCGAAATCAATGACGTTTCGAACGGTTCCTTTTAGTACCATCCCTTCTTTAAGATCTTTCATTTCCAAAACGTCCGTCCTTAGGATTGGTTTTGGCATTTCCTCTCTCGGGTCTCTTCCCGGTTTTTCCAGCTCATTTACGATATCCCGCAGCGTGATCTCCCCTGTGCCGAGCTCCTGCGCCATTTTCTTGTAATCCGTGATGTGCCCGGAAAGAGCGGTAAGTTTCCCTGTCTTGAGATCTTCCGGTGCAAACCCCTGGCTCTTCAACAACTTTTTAGCCACCTCATAAGATTCCGGATGAACGCTTGTGGCATCCAGTGGATCGTCTCCTCCCTGGATCCTCATAAATCCGGCACATTGCTCAAAAGCTTTCGGCCCCAGTTTCGGCACTTTCAAAAGCTGTCTTCTGTTGGTAAAGCGGCCATTTTCTTCGCGGTATGCAACAATGCTCTTTGCAATGGAAGCCGAAATTCCGGATATGTAGGAAAGAAGCGGTGCAGAGGCTGTATTCAGGTCAACTCCCACCCTGTTTACGCAGTCCTCCACGACGCCGGAAAGAGCTTCGCTCAGCTTCCTCTGATTCATATCGTGCTGGTATTGTCCCACACCGATGGATTTCGGATCGATCTTTACAAGTTCGGCCAGCGGATCCTGAAGTCTTCTTGCAATGGAAGCGGCACTTCTTTGACCTACATCAAATTTCGGAAACTCCTCAGCCGCCAGTTTACTTGCGGAATATACAGATGCGCCGGCTTCATTTACAATGACGTACTGGACATGCTCTTCCGGTATTTCCTTCAGAAGTTCCACTATGAACTGTTCTGACTCTCTGGATGCGGTTCCGTTTCCAAGGGAAATCAGCGTAATATGGTATTTCGGGATGATCTTTTTCAGAAGATCTTTTGACGCCTTGATCTTAGCCGGTGTCGTCGGAGCCGTCGGATAGATGACGGTCGTCCCAAGCACTTTTCCGGTAGGATCTACCACCGCAAGCTTACACCCCGTTCGAAATGCCGGATCCCATCCAAGAACGACATGCCCGGCTATAGGCGGCTGCATGAGAAGCTGTGTAAGATTTTTCCCAAACACCTGTATAGCTCCGTCTTCCGCCTTCTCCGTCAGTTCATTCCGGATCTCCCGCTCGATGGCCGGAGCGATCAGCCTTCCATAACTATCTGCAATAGTCTCCTTTAAAAGAGGATTTATAAACTCGTTCTCCCCGCGAAGTATTTTTTTCTCCAGATACCGGATGATTTCTTCTTCCGGAGCTTCTATCTTTACTGTCAAAAACTTTTCTTTTTCCCCTCTGTTCAGTGCAAGAATTCTGTGACCTGCAAGTTTTGAGACCGGTTCCTCAAACTCATAGTACATTTCGTATACGGATTCCTGCTTTTCATCCTTTGCGGCAGAGATCACTTTTCCTTTTTTGTATGTCAGATTTCGGATGTGAGTTCGGTAGTCCGCCTCGTCGGAAATCATCTCCGCAATAATGTCCTTGGCTCCATCCAGAGCTTCCTTCGCAGACCCAACCCCTTTTTCATCCGAAACATAGACTTCCGCCGCTTTCTCAGCCGGCTCTCTCAATTTCTGAAGCATCAAAATGGATGCGAGAGGCTCCAGTCCCTTTTCTTTGGCAATGGTAGCCCTTGTCCTCCTCTTTGGTCTGTATGGACGGTACAGATCATCTACCAGCACCTGTGTCTGTGCCGCCAGAATCTGTGCTTTCAATTCTTCGGTCATCTTGCCTTGTTCTTCTATGCTTGCGATAACCTGCGCTTTCTTCTCTTCCAGATTTCTAAGATAGACAAGTCGCTCGCTAAGCTTTCTCAGCTGTTCATCGTTTAACGTTCCTGTCGCTTCTTTTCTGTATCTCGCAATAAACGGTATCGTGTTGCCTTCATCGATCAGTTTTACAGCAGCATCTACCTGCCATTTTTTTACCTGCAGTTCGTCTGTAATTTTTTGTATGATATCCATCTTGCATTTCCTTTCCTCGGTAACTTCTTGTCTTATTATAATCGATAGGCAGTATCCGTGCAATCAACGAAAAACAGAGTTTGCTCTGTTTTTTCTTGAAATCCTTGTTTTTCTGTGTTATAGTTTTTTGAAAAAGGAGGGTGTATGGAAATGTCTGAACACACACAGCAGAAACTGTCCAAACAACAGCAAAAGTCTCAGGAAACGAAAGAACGTATTTTCCGCGCTGCAAAAGAAATTTTGAAAAAAAAAGGATATGATGCACTTTCCATCAAAAATATCTGCGAAGAAGCCGGTGTCTCAAATGGAAGTTTTTACCATCATTTTAAAACGAAAGACGATCTTCTTTCTTACTATATAGAAGAGCAGCCTTCTGTTTCCACTGATTATTCTGAAATACCCCAAAATGCAGATGATGCAAAACGCACCGTGATTCTTGTTTATCTCAACTATGTTAAATACTGTGAAGAGCTCGGGGTCCCATTTATGGCGAACTACTACACTCCAAAAAACCAGGCTCTGAATCCGGTAAGCCGTACAAAACGCCCTTATCCGATCGTAACCGTAACTACTTACCTCGAAAAAGCATTAAAAGCTGGAACAATAAAGATCTCTCTTACACTGGAAGAAATCTCGACCGATATCCGTATGCTTGTCATCGGAAATGTGTTTGAATGGTGTTTAAGAAACGGAAAAACAGATTTTGCCGGAAATATGGAGCGTTCTCTTGGAAAATACCTGGACAGTGTCATCCAATAATATATCTTAATTAATGAAGACATGAAAAAACCTTTCAGTGAGCGAACGCTGAAAGGCTTTTGCATTTTAGAAGGTTTTTGTCTATTATTGACAGCTCACTGTCTTTTGTGTTTTTATTATATCTCTTCTCTCTTCTTTCTGCAAATCAGTAATCGTGATATATCATTTTACTTATCATTATTTTCTATGTATTTGAATCTTTTTCTACTTGTTTTTTTGCCCACCCCTTTATACATACTCAACAATTCCATCGTTTATTTTTTAACTTTTGTTGTGTATTGTGTCCGAATGCGTTACAATTAGTTTACTACGAGTTCGTAAATTCATTTGTGAGGTGAAAAGAATATGAGCAGACTTGAACTTCCTACCCCAAGCAAGGCTCAGCTGGTCGTCGAGGGGCTTTACAAAGACTTGGAGCGTAGAATTGAAGCAAGCCCGCCGGGACTTTGCCCTGTTGATATTTCACGGGCATTTCTTGAACTTTGTCATGCACAGACATGCGGAAAATGTGTGCCATGCCGTATTGGCCTGCTTCAGTTAAAACATCTTATTACAGATGTTCTCAACGGAAAGGCGACAATGGAAACTCTGGATCTGATGGAACGCACTGCCTTATCTATTATGGAAACGGCCGACTGCGCTATTGGATACGAAGCCGCTAATATGGTGTATAAGGGATTGATCGGATATCGGGAAGATTATGAGGAACATATCAAAAACGGACGTTGTACCTGTACATATAACCAGCCTGTTCCTTGTGTCGCTCTGTGTCCTGCACACGTAGATATCCCGGGATATATCGCCCTTGTACGCGAGGGAAGGTATGCGGATGCCATCCGCCTGATCCGAAAGGACAACCCATTCCCGACAACATGCGGATTTATCTGCGAACATCCTTGCGAGGCCAGATGCCGCCGCAATATGGTAGATGACGCTGTCAATATCCGCGGATTAAAACGTATGGCAGCCGACTATGCGGGGAAAGTACCTCCTCCGCCTTGCGCGCCGTCTACCGGAAAAAAAGTTGCCGTTGTAGGCGGCGGTCCGGGTGGTCTGAGTGCAGCATATTACCTGCAGCTGATGGGTCATCAGGTAACCGTATACGAGATGCTGCCTGGACTTGGCGGTATGCTTCGTTATGGTATCCCAAATTACCGTCTTCCGAAAGAACGTCTCGACGAGGATATCGAGGCAATTCTCGCCACCGGAGTGGAAGTTAAATACGGCCTCCGCATCGGAAAAGACATCACGATCCAGGAACTGCGCGCACAGTATGACGCTGTGCTGATCACTATCGGTGCAAGCACAGACAAAAAACTCGGCATCGAAGGCGAAGATGCAGATGGTGTCATGTCCGCTGTCCATTTCCTGAGAGATGTCGGAAAAGGAATCAACCCTGATCTGACGGGTCAGGAAGTGGCCATCATCGGCGGCGGAAATGTATCCATGGATGCAGTTCGTTCTGCTATCCGTCTTGGTGCAAAAAAGGTAAGCATTCTGTACCGTCGGCGCGTCGCTGATATGACAGCTCTTCCGGCAGAAATTGAGGGCGCAGCAGCCGAAGGTGTGGAAATCCGCACTCTGAGAGCGCCATCCCGCATTGAGACAGACGAAAACGGACATATTAAAGGAATCTATGTCACTCCTCAGATGATCAGCAGCATCAAAGGCGGGCGTGCCAGCGTAAAACCATCTGGACTCCCGGATGAATTTGTTCCATGTACTACGCTGATCGTTGCCATTGGGCAGAATATCGAAACAGAGCATTTTGAAAAGGCCGGCGTTCCTGTAGAGCGCGGCAAGATCATGGCCGAAAAATTCGGAGGATTCAACAACATTCCAGGCGTATTTGCAGGCGGAGACTGTGCGACAGGTCCTGCCACTGTGATCCGTGCGATTGCTGCTGCCAAAGTTGTAGCCGCCAATATTGATGAATATCTTGGATTCCACCATGAAATCGCATGTGATGTGGAGATTCCGGAACCGAATCTGGATGACCGTATGCCTTGCGGACGTGTCGAGCTTACTGAACGCGAGGCATGTGAACGAATCCACGATTTTGATGGTATCGAAAACTGTATGACATGCCAGGAAGCAAAGCAGGAAGCAAACCGCTGTCTGCGCTGCGACCACTTTGGTTTTGGAATATTTAAAGGAGGTCGCGAAAAAGTATGGTAAATCTTACAATTGACAATAAACCAATTTCCGTGCCGGAAGGTACGACGATCATGGAGGCGGCATCCCAAAACGGGATCGTCATTCCTAAATTATGTTATCTGAAAGGGATCAACGAGATTGCTGCCTGCCGTGTCTGCGTGGTGGAAATGGAGGGCAAAGAAAAGCTCATAACATCCTGCAACAATACGGTGCAGGAAGGTATGGTCCTCTATACAAACAGTCCGAAAGTGCGCGCTGACAGAAGAAACACAGTACAGCTCATCCTCTCCCAGCACGACTGCAAATGTGCGACGTGTGTGAGAAGCGGAAACTGTTCTCTTCAGAAAATCGCCAATGATCTGAATATCCTTGAACTTCCGTTCCAGGAACGGCTTGAACGCCAGCCTTGGAATAAAGATTTCCCGCTGATCCGGGATTCCGCAAAATGTATCAAATGTATGCGCTGCATCCAGATCTGTGACAAAGTACAGAGTTTAAATATCTGGGATCTCGAGGGAACAGGGGCACGTTCCACTGTCAATGTCTCCAGAGGACGCAAGATCGAACAGTCCGACTGCTCTCTCTGCGGCCAGTGTATTACTCACTGTCCGGTAGGTGCCCTGCGTGAACGCGACGATACAGAAAAAGTCTGGGAAGCCATCGCAGACAAGAAAAAAGTGACAGTAGCTCAGATCGCTCCGGCTGTCCGTACCGCATGGGGCGAGGCACTTGGTCTTTCCAGGGAAGAAGCAACGGTTGGAAAAATAGCGGACGCACTCCACAAACTTGGGGTGGACTATGTGTTTGACACAAGCTTTTCCGCCGACCTTACCATCATGGAGGAAGGAAACGAATTTCTGGAACGCTTTACAAAAGGCGAGACAAAAGTACGTCCGATGTTTACTTCCTGCTGCCCGGGCTGGATCCGTTTTATCAAATCCCAGTATCCGCACCTTGTGCCTCAGCTTTCTACCGCCAAATCTCCTCAGCAGATGTTTGGCGCTGTTATGAAGACTTATTTCGCAGAATCGATCGGTGTTGATCCGGAAAATATTTTCACGGTATCCATCATGCCTTGTGTGGCAAAAAAAGGCGAAAGCAATATGGAACTGTTCTATGAAGAATATGCCGGCCACGACACAGATGTGGTGCTTACAACAAGGGAACTGACCCGTATGATCCGCTCTGCACATATCCCGGCATCTTCATTGGAAGACCGCGAATTTGACCGTCTGATGAAAGAATACACCGGAGCCGGAGTTATTTTCGGCGTAACAGGCGGGGTAATGGAGGCTGCACTTCGTTCCGCCTACTATCTGGTAACCGGAAAAAATCCGGATCCAAATGCATTCCAGGCAGTCCGAAACGATGGAAAAGGCGTGAAATCCGCTGAGATCCAGATTGGCGATGCTGTCGTAAAAGCGGCTGTTGTAAGCGGCCTTGGAAATACAAGACGGCTCATCTCCCAGATCGAACGCGGAGAAGTGCATTATGACTTTGTGGAAGTCATGGCTTGCCCTGGCGGATGTGTCGGAGGTGGAGGCCAGATCATCCACGATGGAGAAGAGCTGGCTTACGAACGCGGACAGAATCTGTACTTCCTGGACAGAAATATGCCGCTTCGGTTCTCCCATGAAAATCAAGACGTATTGAAACTGTATGCGGATTACATGGAGCGTCCGCTCTCACACAAAGCCCACATGCTCCTCCATACAGATCACAATGCTTGGGAAATGCCAAAACAAGACAGATAATTTTCCTCTTTGGAGCCGGATATCGAATCTTGATATCCGGCTCCTTTTTTCATATAATGATGGATAGAAAACAACAAAGGAGATCGGATTATGTACCATTTCATCGTCAACCCAAACTCCCGCTCTGGTCTAGGTCTCTCCCTTTGGGCGCAAATCGAACCGGAGCTCCAAAAACGCAAGATTGACTATACTGTTTTCTTTACGCAATATCAGAAACATGCCTGGGAGTATACCGAAAAGCTTACTTCTGATCACACTTACCATACCCTTGTCGTCCTCGGCGGAGATGGAACTGTCAATGAAGTGATAAACGGAATCCAGGATTTCTCCAAAGTCACGCTCGGATATATTCCTACCGGTTCCAGCAATGACTTTGCAAGGAGTTTCAAGATTCCCTCCGATCCGCTCAAGGCACTTGAAATCATCCTTTCTCCTTCGGGCTACTCCTACATGGATGTGGGCTGTATTTCCTACCAGAATAAAAAACGAAGATTTGCTGTGAGTTCGGGCATCGGGTTTGATGCCGGCATCTGTCATGAGGCAGTCGTATCCCGTTTCAAGATATGGCTTAACAAAATCCGGCTTGGGAAATTTACCTACGCTCTCATCGCACTCCACCGGCTTTTCCTTACCATTCCCGCCGATATTACCCTGCGGCTGGATAGACGGAATCCCGTGGTTTTCCGAAAAGGTTGGTTTGTGACCGTCATGAACCATCCTTTTGAAGGAGGAGGACTGAAGTTCTGTCCGGCAGCAAAGCCGAATGATGGATATCTGGACATTATTGTAGTCTTCGGATTTTCTCCTTTAAGATTACTGTCTGTCCTTCCTTTTGCCTTCGCAGGCCTCCACACACGTTTTCGTGGAATTCGGACGTTTCGCTGTAAGACGGCAGAAATTACCACGACCCGTACTCTTCCCGTACATACCGACGGAGAACCGGTCTTCCTCCAGCGACATCTTTGTGTTTCTATGGAAAAAAAGAGGCTGAAAATCATAATATCTTGAAATATTCATAAAATCTTTCATTTCTTTTAACGGAAATGTGCTATACTGTTAAGATGATATGAGGTGCAAAAAATATGACGACAGTTACAGTTGCTTTTGCCCCCACATCTTAATATGACGAAAACATGCAGCAAAACTTCGTCATTTAAAGGACATACGAATGAAAAGGGGAGAATAGAAATGAAGTGTCCAAAATGCAACAGTGAACTACGGGAAAGCAAGAAGACGCCTGGCTACTATCTTTGCGATTCCTGCAAAAAAAAATTTAGCCAGGAAACCCTTGCACGGTTTAAATATGCAAAATCCTCCGCAAAAAATACTGAATCCTCCGACGAACAGGAGATTCCGGAAACATTGGAACAACCTATTGCGGACAAGGAACCAGGAGGAACCGTCTACTCCAACATTCCTCCGGAACATATACGTCAAAAACGCGAGAAAGAAATGCGGGAAAATTACGAAGCATTGCTGAATATAAAAGAGGATCACACTCCACTGCCAAAAGAAGAAAACGATACGGAAGGCCCTGGAAGTTTTGATGACGAAGAAGCGTCCTGCCGCGGTTTCCGCCTGCTCATAGGTATTCTTTCGCTCCTCGGAGCTGTTTACCTTGGCTATGTTGCCTTTTCTTCTGGAAATGTGGTCACATTTATTCATACACAGGATCTGACCGGAACCGCCTCTATGCTGCTTGCTGTATGCCTGCTTATCGGCGGAATCATCACTCTTGGCATGCAGGCCAAAAACAGCATCACAGCCTTTTTACTTCCTGCGCTGTTTTTTATCGGAGGTTCAGCCGGCAGTGCATTCCTTCCAGGGTCTTCTCTGATCGTTAAAATATTGATCTACGTAACCGCAGCTTTCGGCGTTTTCATGATCTTCTGCCTCTGCTGTGCAAAGAAGATCCACGTCGCACTGCGGATCCTGATCCTTGTTCTCCTGCTTGCCCTCGCAGGCGGTGGGGTATTTGCAGCTCAAAAATTTGTAGTGAAAGAGACATTTGGCTCTAAAAATACGCTGCGTCTTGTGACCGACAATTTTACTGCCATCTATGAAAAAACAGACATCGCGGAAGATTACGAAGGTATGGATTCCCTGCTTGTCTACTATACTATTACAAACAAGGGGGAGGAACCTCTCGTGCCATCGGTGGCAGTTACTTTCAAGGCAATGCAGGACAGCACTACTTTGGAATCTACGCTTGTTCCGGATGAAAAGCTGACGGAAAATGAATCCAAAGAAATCAAGAAAGGGGACAGCGTCCGTGTCTGTACCTCTTTCCGTCTGATCGACAGATCAGATATCACACTGCAAGTATCCGAGTCTTTTGCCTCCGACGGGAAACAGGCTGAGACAACGATCAGCATTGACTAAAACAAAGTTACAATGGTAATTGAGGAGACTTACATGACTGCAAAGAACAACTGGAAACAATTTTTACATCGATACAAACACATATGGGTACTTTCCTATATTCTTATTTATATGCCATGGTTTCTTTATCTTGAAAAGCATGTGACGAAAGACTACCATGTGATCCATACTGCTTTGGATGACTATATTCCATTCTGTGAATATTTCATCATTCCTTATCTTTTATGGTTTGCTTTCATTGCCGTAACCTTTTTGTGGTTCTTTTTGTACGATACATCTGGTTTTTACAAGATGGCGGCTTTTCTTTTTACGGGGATGACCATTTTCCTTATCATATCAACTATTTTCCCAAATGGTCAGGATCTCCGCCCGACACATTTTGCCAGAGATAATATTTTTGTCGATATGGTAAAAGCACTGTACAAGACCGATACCCCGACAAATGTACTTCCGAGTATCCACGTGTTCAATTCTATCGGAGTCTGCGTCGCCATCTGTCACAACAGCCAGCTTTACATCAAAAAGTGGATTCGCTATGGGTCACTGGCTCTTGGCATATCCATCATTCTGGCTACTATGTTCCTGAAACAGCATTCCGTAGTTGATGTGCTTGCGGCGGGATGTATGGCCACCATTCTTTATCCGGTCGTTTATATGAGAGAAAGCCGAAAAGCTGCTGATCTTTCAAGTCAGCCAATAAAAGGATGAAATCCGTGATCTGGATTTCATCCTTTTTCGTTCTTCCTGTATATAGGCTTAAAGCATTTCAATAAAAGCTGCGATTCTTGTGTTGAGCTGTCCGATGTCTCCCTGTGAGTAATCTGTCTCGACACTGATATACGGTTTACCTTTTTCTTCATTTACGAATCTTCTGATTCCAAGCGTCTCCACATTGTATGTATGGCATGCCTGAAGGATCATCTCCACGACACCGTCCACCTGATATTCATCTATCAGCCTTCCGAGAAGCTCAAGCCTGTTCGGGTTCGGTGTCATAATGGAGCACCCGATATTCAGATATCTTTTTGCGATCGCTTCATAGATATCGTCCGTATCTTCATCCACCAGCTTATCAATAGATTTTGCACCGGAACAGTTTTCATATGTCACAACAATACCACCGTTATCCTCAATAGCCTTGATCACTTTCTCTGTTGCTCCTCCGATCGGACATCCTGTCACAAGGATACGCGGCTTTCTCTCCTGCATCTTTCCTTCTGCATATTCTTTCTCGATCTTGTCTACGATTTCATTTACCTCGCCCGGAATTACAGAACGGTCTACCTTAAATGTACTTCCATACAACACTTTGAATAATTCCATTCCTGTTATCGGCGCCGGATCAAGCTTCATTGTCTCATAGAGACGTTTCAGTGCTTTTCTGCCTTCATTCTGGATATGAACCGCGTTCCTTACCTGCTCTTCTGTGATCGTCACATCGAATTTCTCTTCCAGATACTCTTTAAAACGCACAATTTCCTTTTTCCAGAGACGGAGTCCCTCTTCCGTCTGTCTATTCGGCAGCTCCATCGTAAATACATCTTTAAACTGCTTCAGATACTCATACATTTTTTTCTTTCCGTCACAAGTCGTCTCCCCAACTACGAGATCAGAAAAATAAAAGAACGGGCATTTCTGGGTAGATGCAAATCCATAGCTGGATTTGATCAGAGGGCAAAGATTCTTCGGCAGATCTTTTTCCGCTGCAGGAATCGTCTCGTCCGATGTGGAGCACAGGCTGACAGTCGCAGCTCCCATAGCCATCGCGATCTCCTGAGGGAAATAGGTACAAAATACTCCGACAATTGGGATCCCTGCATCTTTCAGTTTTTTGATATCGAGAAATGCTTTCTGCCTCTGTTCGGCAAATTCTTCAAATACTTCCGGCAACTCTTTTATCAGTTCCATTTTCTTCCTCCTGTGTTACGCATACTTATCATAAATCTCTGCCTATTATCGTAACATTTCCGGCCAAAATGGACTAATTGATAATTAGCATGTGTTCTCTCATTTATTGAGATGCTCTATTTTTTCATATTTTTCCTGTCCCAAAAGAACATTTATGGACCCTGTGTAAGTCTCAAAGGCGGCCGGGATAGCGTACGTCCTCTGAATTTCCTCCGGATGTACAAAAAGCATATCCTCCGTACAAGACTTTTCCAGTTCATCCACTCTCACTGCAAACCCTTTCATATGCCATTCCACATGACTGAAAATATGTTTTGCCTCCGGCAGAGACTCGATCCGAAGGGGCGAAAGCCCAATCTGACGGCTGTACTGCGCCACTTCTTCCATCGTTTTGAATCCTTCCAGATTTGGAAATTCAAAAAGACCTGCCAACAGTCCTTTTTTCGGGCGTTTACAAAGAGCAATATTGTCCCCATCCTTAAAAATCAGAATTGTCTTTTCCTCGATTCTGCGGGCCTTTGCTTTTTTCTTGACCGGGAGAGACATTTCAATACCATGCTGATGGGCAAGACAAAACTCTCTTGCCGGACATTCGCTGCATTTTGGCTCCCCGTTTGGGACGCACACGATGGCTCCCAGCTCAATAAGACCCTGGTTAAAGTCATTGGCTTCGCCTTCCGGTATCACGGCTTCAATCCATTCCTCGGCCCTTTTCTTTACCGATGCTTTGGAAATATCAGCATCATCGGCCAAAATACGGGATAAAACCCTCAAAACATTTCCGTCCACCGCCGGCTTTGGGATACCAAAGGCAAAGGAGCTGATGGCTCCGGCCGTGTAGCTGCCGATCCCGGTAAGAGAAAGGATTTTTTCATAATCTGCGGGAATCTCCCCGTCATACATTTCCATGATCTGTCTTGCCGCCTTCTGCATGTTCCGCACACGGTTGTAATAGCCAAGTCCTTCCCACAATTTCAACAACTTTTCCTCCTGTGCCTCAGCAAGGTCGCGGATCGTCGGAAAAGCTTCCAGAAAACGGGCATAAAATGGCTTTACTGCCTCAACCCGTGTCTGCTGAAGCATGATCTCCGACACCCACACATGATATGCACTTGGCTCGTTTCTCCACGGAAGATCTCTCTTATGTCCGCGGAACCAGCGGATCAGCGGATCCGGAAGTTTGCTGAGGATCGAGATCGGATCCTCCCCATTATTTTTTTCTCCCCCCTTCTCATCCCCCGGAAGGACGACCGGGATTTCCTTGTCTATACGTATCTCATCCTCAGAGACAATACAATCATAAGCAGCCAGATGCACGCCCTTTTCCCTTGCTTTGCACAGCACATCGGCAAATTCCGGATGTGTTTCCACATTGGGCATCATCTGATCCACATCTTTCATCTGGATAACAAAAAAAGCATACGCTTCATATCCTTCTTCCACAGCATGCATGAGCTCTTCCATATGGCGGACAGCGCGCTCGCTCGGTGCGTCCGGAAATTTGGCAAGTCTTCCTTCCTTCAGCGTGACTCCTTTTATTTCCATCAAAATCTTGCGTTCTTCTGCCTCGACATAGAGATCGATACGGGAACTTCCATACGTGTATTCTGGGCGTATCTTTGTGATGCCAGGAATAAAATTTCCTTCCTCAAGCCATTCTTTGACTGCCTTGTTCGGAACCTGGGAGTCCATATTGATGATCTGTCCATCCTTTTTTACCGCAATCAGATCCCATTTTGTTTTTCTGGACGGATTATCCGTCTTTTGTACGTACACCTCAGCTCCTGGTATGAGGAGTTCCGCACATCTGCCAGTATTTTTCACATGGACGGTCTCCGTTTGTTCCGGATCTTCACAGAGCCCTTTTACGTAGGCAATAAACCTGTTTGGGCGGCTCAGGAAGGAAGCCTTATGAACTCTTTCATACTTCATCTTTACGCCTCCGGCTGTCCGTCTTCATGGACATTTTCTCTTCTTTGCATAGCTGTATGTTCTTTTGCCAGCTCCTCGTAAAGTTCCATCACATTCCAATGGATATTCGTCGGTGTGAGCACCGCTTTATAGTCCACTTTCCGTATCCCGTTTTTCCTCATCTCCGCAAGCATTCTCTGAAGTTTTGCATCCGAGACACCTGCAAATACCATAACCTCTTTTTCCGGGGCAATTCCTGTAAATACTGTATCGGAAGGCTCTATTCCCTCCACACCGGCCAGATACCCAAGCGGCATGAGAAAATCTTTTTCCTCGATCATACGCACTTTCATCTTTAGGAGGAAGGCAGTCATCTGGATACCTTTGAGCTGTTTTTTATCTTTAAAATTAAATAATAATAGGGATTCTCTCATCGTTTTCTCCTTTTCGTTTTTGTTCCATTTTCCTTCCTTACAGTAACACGAAAGTACAAAAGAAACAAGAAGCAACAACTTCCTTTTGCGGAAACCATTGCTTCTTTTCTCGTTTTAACTCGCAAGCTCCTGAAATACCGGGCGAAGAGCCGGATAGATCTTTCGGAACTTCTGATATCCTTTTTCATATTTTTCCACGAGTTCTTTTTCCGGTTCAATCGTCTCGACAACTTTCACGATTTTACTCACTGCCTGCTCTACGTTTTCAAATTCTCCGCAGCCTACTGCTGCCAGAATCGCTCCGCCAAGAGCCGGTCCCTCCTCGTTTTTTGCAATCTCTACCTTAACATTCAAAATATTGGCTGCCATTTTTTTCCACAGCAGGCTTTTTGCTCCACCGCCGCAGATTTTTGTCTTTTCGATGGAAAGTCCCAGGCTCCTGGCCACTTCCAGGGAATCCCGCAGACCGTAAAGCACCCCTTCCAATACTGCCTGTGTCATATCCTTCCGCGTTGTATCCATCGTCATTCCGATAAATGTCCCCCTTGCATAAGGATCATTATGCGGAGAACGCTCCCCCATTAAGTATGGAAGGTAAAAAACTCTATTCTCGCCAAGTGTAAAAATTTCTTCCTGCTCTTTTGAAAACTCCTTTGTATCCAGTATGTCCTCCATCCACCATTTATTGCAGGATGCGGCGCTTAACATGCACCCCATCAAATGGTAATGACCGTCTGCATGCGCAAAGGCATGTAGCGCATTGTTTGTATCCTTGCGGAACGTATGGCTGGAGATAAAGATGGTACCGCTTGTTCCAAGAGAGATATTGCAGCGTCCCTCTCCGACTGTCCCCGTACCGATGGCTGCCGCCGCATTGTCCCCTGCTCCGGCAATTACCTTGACATTTTCAGGAAGGCCGATTTCTCTGGCCACATCGCTTTTTACCGTACCGATGGTATCGTAACTTTCAAACAGATCCGGCAGCTGTCCCCGCTCGATCCCGCAGATTTTCATCATTTCCTCAGACCAGCATTTGTTCTCCACATCCATCAGAAGCATCCCCGATGCATCCGAGTAATCACTGGCAAATACTCCTGTGAGCCGGTAGGACAGATAATCTTTTGGGAGCATGATCTTTTTGATCCTTCCGAAAAGTTCCGGCTCATGATTTCTCATCCAGAGAATCTTCGGCGCCGTAAACCCAGCAAAAGCAATATTGGCCGTATAAGCTGAAAGTTTTTCTTTCCCGATCACTTCGTTAAGATACGCTGTCTCCTGAACAGAACGACTGTCATTCCAGAGAATAGCAGGACGTATAACATGGTCCTCCACATCCAGCGTCACAAGACCGTGCATCTGCCCGCCAAAACTGATTCCTGAAATTTGGGTTTTGTCAAATCCCTCTGTCAGAATACGAATCCCCTCCAGAGTTTCCCTGTACCAATCCTCAGGATTCTGCTCCGACCAGCCTGGATGCGGGAACGAAATCGGATATTCCCTCGATACAATATTTCTGATCCGCCCATCGCTGTCCATCAAAAGCAGTTTGACAGATGAAGTGCCAAGATCCACTCCAATATACAACATATTGTTACCTCCTGATAAAACGGGGACGTGTACCTGCTTCCAGGAACCCGTCCCTCTTTCACATATTTGTTTAGTATGCAAACGGATTTTCGGTTTTATACCGTACTCCTTTCGGATGGTTGTATCCTATTTCTTCTGTATCAACTCCGATGTACCGGAATACTTCGTAGAGTTCTTTTCCGAAATGTCCGAATGCCACTGCCCCGTGGTGTGGGTAGTTCCCTTCAATAAGTACGTGACGGTAGAAGCGTCCCATTTCCGGGATTGCAAAAATACCGATGGATCCGAAGGATCTTGTAGCTACCGGAAGGACTTCTCCTTGTGCAATGTATGCGCGCAGTTTATTGTCAGCGGTACTCTGAAGTCGGTAGAACGTAATATCTCCCGGTGCGATATCTCCTTCCAGTGTCCCTTGTGTCACTTCTTCCGGAAGTGTTCTTGCCATAATCATCTGATATTTCATTTCGCAGAAGGAAAGTTTCCCGGAAGCAGTATTTCCGCAGTGGAACCCCATAAATATGTCTTTCAGTGTGTAATCGTATTTCCCTTTGATTTCCGCTTCGTACATATCTTTCGGAACCGTGTTGTTGATGTCCAGAAGTGTCACTGTATCCTGGCTTACAACTGTCCCGATAAACTCGCTCAGTGCTCCGTAAATATCCACTTCACATGATACGGGTATCCCTTGTGCTGTCAGACGGCTGTTCACATAGCACGGTACAAATCCAAACTGTGTCTGGAATGCCGGCCAGCACTTACCTGCGATGGCCACATATTCCCGATACCCTTTATGATCCCGGATCCAGTCTTTTAGTGTCAGCTCATACTGTGCAAGTTTAGGAAGAATTTCCGGCTTTTTATTTCCTTTTCCCAATTCTTCTTCCATCTCTTTGACAATATCCGGAATTCGTTCGTCTCCTTCATGACGATTGAATGCCTCAAAAAGATCCAGCTCAGAATTTTCCTCGATTTCTACACCGAGATTATAAAGCTGCTTGACAGGTGCATTGCACGCAAGGAAATTGAGCGGTCTTGGGCCAAAGCTTATGATCTTCAGATTCTGAAGTGCAATGACCGCCCTTGCGATCGGCAGAAACTCATGGATCATATCTGCACAGTCTTCTGCATCTCCCACAGGATACTCCGGAATATAAGCTCTGATATTGCGAAGCGCCAGATTGTAGCTGGCATTTAACATACCGCAGTAAGCATCGCCTCTTCCCTGGCGCAGATGGTCTCCGGACTCCTCCGCTGCCGCGATAAACATCTTCGGGCCATCAAAATGTTTTGCCAGAAGTGTCTCAGAAATCTCCGGTCCAAAATTTCCAAGATAGACACAAAGCGCATTGCACCCCGCTTTCTTAATATCTTCCAACGCCTGTATCATGTGGATCTCACTTTCTACAATGCAGACCGGACATTCATAGATATCCTGTATGTCATACTTCTCTTTGTATGCTTTCACAAGTGCTTCCCTTCTTGTGACAGACAAACTCTCCGGGAAGCAGTCTCTGCTTACTGCCACAATTCCCAGTTTTACTTTTGGCATATTGTTCTCCAAACTCATCTTTTCGCCCTCCTGTATCTTTGTGGTCATTATAGCATCACTTTTTTGTCCTTTTCGACCCATTTTTTAGCTAATTTATGGCACTTTTTTGCCTTTTCCTGTATTCACTCGGCAAAATCCCATACTTTTTCCGAAACTCTCTGGAAAGCGACTTGCTGTTTGGAAATCCACTGTTCATGGCGATATCCGATATCGTATGCTCTGTGTTTGCCAGCTCCTGAAACGCATACTCTGTGCGTACACTCTGGAGAAATGTTTTGTAGTTGGTCAGCGCATACTTTTGAAACATTCGGGATAAATAAGAGGGCGAGTAGCCAAAATGTTCCGCCACCGTTTCCAGCGACAGTTCTTTCTGGTAATTTTCCCTAATATACGCAGTAATACTGGAGAGCCTGTTTAATTTCCGATAATGCCGTATCTCCTCCGATCCAATCTCTGTTTTTTTGTATTTTGTCACAAGAAGATAGATCAGCAAAAAAAAGTCGCTTCTTACTTTCCACTCATATCCGGTATCTCTCTCTGAAATCCCTCTGTACATCTCCCTGATCAGCTCCATGATCTTTTTGTCCTGCGTCCTCGGGCTGTGCGTAAAAAGCAAAAATCCATCTTCCTCACAGTAATCGGAGAACATATTGAGTGGGATCTGAAGCACGATCGTACAGTTGGGATTTGGTGCCAAGACAGAGTGTACTTCATTGGAATTCAGCAAAATAAACTCCCCTGGATGCAGCAAGTGCTGCTCTTCATTGATAAAAAAAGTGAGATTCCCTTCAAATACAGCGAAAATTTCAATCGAACGATGCCAATGCTTTTCGCGCACATAATGACCGTGCATCCCTTCAAACCGGAAAATCTTAAATGGAAAACCTTCATTTGGAATGATCAATTCATGTTCAAACCCCATTTAGCTCCTCCTTTTTGTCTTTCTGTCCTATAGTATAGCAACAAAAAAGCAACGTGTTCAAGCCCCTTCCGGAGAGGAGGGGAGAACACGTTGCATTTTACAATACTTTTCTCAAAAATTCCTGCAGTCTTGGGTCTTTCGGCTCCGCAAAAAACTGTTTTGGAGCGTTTTCCTCTTTGATGACCCCCTCGTCTACAAACAGGACTCTCGTTCCAACTTCCCTCGCAAATCCCATTTCATGTGTAACGACAACCATTGTCATTCCATCCTTGGCAAGCTCCTTCATCAAATCAAGAACTTCCCCCACCATCTCCGGGTCCAGCGCGGAAGTCGGCTCATCAAACAGAAGTACATCCGGATCCATGGCAAGTGCCCGTACAATAGCAATCCTCTGTTTCTGTCCTCCGGAAAGCTGCTCCGGATATGTATTCGCTTTCTCGAGAAGTCCAACCCGCTCAAGCAGTTCTTTTGCCCTGCTGTTTGCCTCCTCCGGACTTAGTTTCCCCAATGTTACCGGAGCAAGGGTAATATTTTCCAGGATGGTCTTATGCGGGAACAGATTGAAATGCTGGAATACCATACCAATCTTCTGTCTGTGGATATCAATGTTGACTTTTGGATCTGTGATATCCGTCCCCTCAAAGCGGATCTTTCCACCTGTCGGTTTTTCCAGAAGATTCAAGGAGCGCAGAAATGTAGACTTCCCGGAACCAGATGGGCCGATAATTACCACTACCTCCCCTTTATGAATCTCTGTTGTGATTCCTCTGAGGACTTTGTTTTTCCCAAATGCTTTTTCCAGATTTTCTACCTGGAGCAATGTCTCTCCTTTAACGTTCATTAGTCCTAAGCCTCCTTTCCAGCTTATTCATAAAGAATGTCAGCAAACTGATCAGGGCAAGATAAATTACCGCTGCTGCAACCAGAGGCATCAGAGCATCGAATGTACGACTCTGGATGATCATGGCTGCCTTCGTCAAATCCTGTTCTCCGATATATCCGATAATGGCTGTCTCCTTGATCAGCACGATCATTTCGTTTACAAGAGCCGGAAGTACATTTTTAAATGCCTGCGGCATGATTATCAGCCGCATTGTCTGCGCATAGCTTAATCCCAAACTTCTTCCGGCCTCTGTCTGTCCTTCCGGTATAGACATGATCCCTGACCGTACGATCTCCGCCACGTATGCACCGGAATTGATACCAAAGGCAATTCCACCGATAATGATCGAATTGAGAGAGGAAGATCCGAATACGACCAAATACATGATAAGGATCTGGATCATGGACGGAGTCCCCCGGATAATCGTCAGATAGATTTTACAAATCACATTCAGTATTTTAAATTTCCCTGTCTTATCGTGATAGGATCGGATGATCGCTACAATAAAACCGATGATAATACCAATCAGCAGAGCCTCCAGCGTGACAATTACCGTCACTTTCAGACCGTTCAAAAGTGTAAGCCATCGGTTGTCCTCTATAAAGTTCTGGTAAAACCGGTCCGCAAACGAATTGGAGGCCAGAAGAGCCCCGTAAACTTTTGTGAATCCCTCCATATTTCCACCTTTCTTCCGAAAAAACAGGACTGTTGGTTTCTATCAGCAGTCCTGTCTTCTTTGCTGTTTATTTTCTTACGATAACGACCTGACTTGCATTTGCATAAGTGTCCGTAAAGTCTACATTTTTCTTTCTTTCTTCTGTCACTGTCATCCCTGCTGCACCAAAATCAGCTTTTCCAGCTTCGATAGCCGGAAGGATGGAATCAAATTCCATATCTTCGATCTTTAAGCTGTATCCCATCTTATCACAGATTGCTGTCGCAATGTCCACGTCAATCCCGACAATCTTGTCTCCATCGTGATATTCATACGGTTCAAATTCGGCGTTGGTTGCCATGACAAGTTCTCCCTTGGAATGATCTGCATCTGCCGGACTTTCATACTGGTAGGATCCTACGTCCCCGATATAATTGCTGATGATCTTATCCAGAGTTCCTTCTTCTTTCAGTTCTGCCAAAGCTTGATTCATGGATTCCTGAAGCTCTGTATTTCCCTTTTTCAGGCATATCGCATACTGCTCATCCTCAAACAAGTCGCTTATGATTTTCAGATCATCATTCTTCTCCACAAATTTTTCGGCCGGCTGTGTATCAATCACAACACAGTCCAATTTTCCCGTCTTCAGGGCCTGAACTGCTGCTGCGCCCTTCGGATAACGCTTCATCTGGCTGTCCTTTTCTACGATTTCAGAACATAACAAATCTCCTGTGGTTCCCTGCTGCACCCCGATCGTAAGGTTTTTCAGGTCATCCTGACTTGCAACAGAAACTTCTTTTTCTTCTTTGGACCCACATGCCGCCATAGACATGACACATACCGCTGCAAGAGCAGCTGCTAACACTTTTTTCAACTTCATAATTCTCTCCTCCATACCTTTGATTGAATAAAAATACGTTTTCTTTTCTGTGATATTCAACTGTGCTTTCTCTATTTTAGCACATTTCGCAAAAAAAGCAAGCGCATTTTTATACATTTATATTGTATAAAAACCGCCTGCTTTGTGTATATTTACTATGCAAAAATCAGGAAATAACCAAGTACTACGATACCGAGTATGATCCGGTAGTAGCCGAACACGGTAAAATCGTGTTTCTTGATATATCCCATCAGGAATTTGATGGCAAATACAGAAACAAGGAACGATACCACGCATCCTACCAAGAGGATCAGCACTTCCATAGATGTATAGTGGAAGCCAAACTTGAACAGTTTCAGTCCGCTTGCGGCAAACATCGTCGGAATGGCCAGAAAAAACGTAAATTCCGCTGCCACCGGACGTGCCACACCGATCAGCAATGCCCCTACAATGGTTGCACCGGAACGGGATGTCCCCGGAATCATAGCCAACACCTGGAACCAGCCGATGGCAAATGCCGTAAGATAAGTCAATTCTTTTAGTTTTGTAATCCTAGGCTGCATATGTGCATTCCGCTTTTCAATGACGATGAAGAGAATACCGTAGATGATCAGCATCAAAGAAATTACAATATAATTGGACAACTTTTCATCCACGATATCATCGATAAAAAGCCCCACCGCCGATGGGATGCAGGCAACTGCCACTTTCATCCACAGCTCAACTGTATGGATCTTCTGAGCTCGTGTCTTCTTCGGCGAAAACGGATTCAGCTTATGGAAATAAAGTACAATGACTGCAATGACTGATGCCAGCTGAATCACGACTTTAAACATATTCATAAATTCTGTGCTCACATTCATATGCAGGAATTCATCCGCCAAAAGCAGATGTCCCGTGCTGCTGATCGGGAGCCATTCCGTGATTCCCTGGATGATTCCCAAAATAACCGCTATAATAATATCCACTCTTTTTCCTCCTTTTCATTCAGAACAAATTTTTCAATAGCTTTAGCCACGCCGTCTTCTTCGTTTCCGGCTGTCACATAATCGGCGGCTTCTTTTACCTCTTCCGATGCGTTTGCCATCGCAACCCCAAGTCCTACTTTTTGGATCATTGCAAGGTCGTTGAGTCCATCTCCGCAGGCCATGATTTCTTCTCTTTTGATTCCCAGCATTTCTCCCAGTTTTAAAAGTCCGTTTCCTTTATCTACACCCTTGGCGTTTACTTCAATATTATTGAAAAGTGCACCTGTCACAGCCAACGACGGCTCTCGTTTAAGTCTTCGCATCGCCTCGTCTCTGTCATCGATCCGTTTAAAAACTGCCTGTATCTTATCCAGTCCTCCCGGGAATTCTTTCATCTTCTCCCTCACACTTTCCACCCTGTTTCTGGTGTTCCGTATGTACTCCTGCATCGCCGGATTCGGGTAGAATTCCTCTATCCTCTCGATCTCGGCCCGGCCTGCATAACCAATTCCGTCATAATAGACATCTCTTAGTGTATCATATTCTTCCAGAACATCCAATACCTTCTCGGCATCTTCAATGGGAAGCAGATGTTCATATATCATATGAAAGCCATTTTCCCGCTTCAGTATCCTCGCTCCATTTGCAGTAAGAATGTAGCGCATTCCGGGAAATTCTCTCATAAATTCCGGGACGCCATAGAGCGGACGCCCGGTAGCTACCAGCACAATGATTCCCTTACTGATTGCTTTCTCAAGTACTTTTCTGGAGTATTCTGACAGACATTTCTTTTCATTCAGAAGTGTTCCATCCAGATCCAGCCCTATCATTTTTATCTTTGCCATATCTGTTCCTTTCTTAATAGCCACCCATATCCAATATACTCATATCTTCTACATTTTATCAAAATTTGATTAATTGCGCAATTTATAGTATACTTAAGTGGCACTTATTTTTTTACGAAAGGATTCGGTATAATGAAAGCAACATTCAAACCCTTGATTCGTGCTTTTACTGCTTTTGCCTGTACCACTGTTCTTACCCTTACCCCAGTTTTTGCAAACGCTGAGGATACAGTGTCTGACTTGGAACAGCAGACCCAGGGCCTTGAATCCGAACTGCAGGATCTGAATAAGCAGTTATCTTCACTGAGCAAAGAGATCACTTCTCTTGCCAAAAAGATTGAAAGTACGAATAAGGCAGCCGAGCAGGCTGAACTGGATCTTACCGCCGCAAAGCTGAACGAAGAGTTACAGTACCGCGCTATGAAAAAAAGAATCCAGTTCATTTACGAAAACGGAAATACTTCCTTTTTTGATATCCTTTTTTCTTCTTCCAGCATGGGGGAATTCCTAAACAGGATGGATTTTGTATCAAAAGTCACGGAATATGACCGTAAAATGCTCGACCGTCTCACGGAAACGCGAAACGATATCGACCAAAAAGAAAAAGCCTTGCGAAAGCAGGAAAAAGAACTGGATGCCCTGAAAAAGGAAATGGTGTCCAAAGAAAAAGAACTGAATACAAAAATCTCTTCCACAAGCATAAAACTGGATGCTTCGTCGAAAGAGCTTGCCGCCGCAAAGGCAGCACAGGAAGCTGCAAAAAAGGCATTGCAAGCCAAGCAGGACTCCTACAACGCGGCAGGCAGTCAGTCGGGGGAATCCGATTCTTCCAACAAAAACCAGTCACAAAATCCTGGAGACAATACATCAAATCAAGACAATCAAAAACCAAATTCTGATAATGGAACCACACAAAAACCACCTCAGCAGTCAGACACAAGCGATCTTGTTCTCTTTGCCGCAATACTGGAATGCGAGGCTGGCTCCACAGACTACAATGCTTTGCTTGCTGTAGCTACTGTCATCATGAACCGTGTGGAAAGCCCTCGTTATCCGAACACATTAAGCGGTGTTATTTATCAAAGCGGACAGTTTTCTCCGACTTGGAACGGAAGCTTGAGCCGCGTGCTGGAACGTGGACCAAAGCCTCTCTGCTACCAGGTTGCCAGAGATGCTTTGAATGGAAAAAGACTGGCCTCTGTGAGCAATTGTTACCAGTTTCGGGCTGCTTCCACAGGGCACGATGGTATCGTAGTAGGCGGAAATGTATTTTTCTGACAAATAGCTCTTTTCAGCACAACAACTCATCAAAAAACTCTATGCAGATATACATTCTGCATAGAGTTTTCTCTTGTCCTTTTATTCTTCTGGTTTTTCCTCGATCTGTTCCGGTTTCCGGTTCAGTATCTCCATGAACTCTTCTCCCGTAATCGTCTCCTGCTCATACAGATACTTTGCGATCTCGTGAAGCTTCATAATATTGTCTTCCAATATTTTCTTTGCCTTGGCGTGCTGTTCTTTTACAAGCTCAATAACCTTTCTGTCGATAAGTGTAGCCGTCTCATTGGAGCATGCAAGTGTGGCATCTCCCCCAAGATACTGGTTCGAGACATTCTGGAGGGCTACCATGTCAAATTCATCCGACATTCCATACTGCATGATCATCGCTCTGGCGATCTTCGTCGCCTGCTCAATATCGTTGGATGCTCCTGTTGAGATGGAATGGAAGATCAGTTCTTCCGCTGCCCGTCCTCCCGTAAAGGTCGCGATCTTGTTTTCCAGCTCTTCCCTGGACATCAGAAAATGCTCTTTTTCTTCAACCTGAAGGGTATATCCCAGCGCTCCGCTCGTCCTCGGTATGATCGTGATCTTCTGTACCGGTGCAGAATGCGTCTGCATAGCAGCCACAAGCGCATGGCCTACTTCATGGTAGGAAACCTGGAGTTTTTCTTTATTCGACAGAACTCTTGTCTTTTTCTCATATCCGGCGATAACAACTTCCACGCTGGCTTCCATATCAGCCTGCGTCGCAAATTTTCTTTTTTCTCTGACCGCGCGAAGCGCCGCTTCGTTGACAATATTGGCAAGCTCCGCACCGGATGCACCTGCCGTCATCTTCGCGATCTCATCAAAATCCACATTGTCCGCAATCTTGATCTTTTTTGCATGCACTCTCAGGATCGCTGCACGACCAGCCATATCCGGGAGTTCTACCGGTATTCTCCTGTCAAACCGGCCTGGTCTCAAAAGTGCAGGGTCAAGAGAATCAGGCCTGTTGGTAGCAGCCAGGATCACGACTCCCCTGGATCCGTCGAACCCATCCATCTCCGTGAGGAGCTGATTCAGGGTCTGTTCTCTTTCATCATTTCCGCCAATCTGTCCGTCTCTCTTCTTCCCAATCGTATCGATCTCATCGATAAATACGATACACGGCGCTTTTTCGTTTGCCTGTTTGAAAAGATCTCTTACTTTGGCGGCACCCATTCCGACGAACATCTCCACGAACTCTGATCCGGAGATAGAAAAGAACGGAACGTTTGCCTCGCCGGCTACCGCCTTTGCGAGCAATGTTTTTCCTGTCCCCGGAGGCCCCACAAGAAGAGCACCTTTCGGCATGGATGCGCCGATCTCGCGGTATCTCTGCGGATTGTGGAGAAAGTCTACGATTTCAGTCAGCAGTTCTTTTGCCTCATCTTCCCCCGCCACATCGGAAAAATGAATTCCGGAATCCGACTGCACATAGATTTTGGCGTTGCTTTTCCCCATTCCAAATGCCATGGAGTTGGCGCCGCCTCCCATCTTGGACATCATCTTCTTAGAAAGCCAGCTTCCGAGCAGTATAAAGATAGCAATCGGCACCACATAGGATAAAATCAGAGACAGCCAGATCGGCATCTGCTCCTCCACGTTTCTCTGAAATTTTGCATCTGCCTCATGAAGCCGATCCACGAGCTGAGGATCATTCATTACCCCTGTCTTATACACATTCTCTTCCGACTTGTCCGTAAATACGATCTCTGTATCCTTTACTTCCACAAGACCGATATCTTTTTCATCTATCATGGTCATGAAAGTACCGTAATCTACTTCTTTAACATGTTTATTCATAATATTCGGAAACAGCAGTCCATTTAAAACAATAATGATGAACGCCACGACCAGCACATATATGATAAACGGTTTCCTGGGCGTTTTTACTTCTTTCATGATTCGTCCCCCTTCCTAGTTCTTACTGATTAAGTATAACACGGGATATTTGTCGAAACTATGGAGGAATTCTAAAGCTTTTCTAAAATAAATATATTCTGTTTATAGACATTTTTCATATGCATAGCGCAATGCTCCATCATCCAGAAAGATATGTCCACAGTACACAAAGCCGTTTTTTCGTATCCAGTTCTGCATAATCCGGTTGTCCGGGTGGGTGTCGATACGAATGCTTTCCTTCCCCTTCTTCAAAGCCGCCTGCTGTGCAAATCGCAAAAATGCGTCAGCTGTCCCGTTTCTTTTATATGCGTTGTGTGTCGCAATCCGATGGATCACAGCATAGTTTTTCCTGTTGCCTGTCAGCCATTCTCCATTTTTGATGATCTCATAATTTTCCTCTTTTTCCATAGAGATAGCAGCCGTCCCGATGACTGTTCCCTCTTTCTCTGCTACATAGCTCTCCCGCCTGTTCATATCTCTCCGGATCACTTCTTCATTGGGGTATCCATCCTGCCATTGATCGATCCCCATCCTGCAAAACTGCTCCTGCGCCATGTGTATAATCTCCATAACATGAGGGATATCTTTCTCTTCGGTCATCCGTATCATCGCTTTTCTCCTCGTCTTTTCTTGAAATAATCTTTTTCTGGACAGAAAAACACACTGCCGGAATCCGCTTGTCGGACCCGGCAGTTTTTTCTTTCTGACTTCTTATTGATAGTCGATAATATCGATCCACTGCATAAGGAAATCTTTTCCCATCGCATCTTTTCTTGTCAGCGCAGATGCGGCAATGATCGGAAGCCACTGCTGTACATACTGTTTGGCCGTATCACTCTTTTTACAGAATATATCCAGATATGTATCGGCCAGAGCTTTGTCTTTCAGTGCAAACATCAAATACGTCATGGCCGCGTCAGCACTTGCATTTCCCTGTGTCACATGCGCCCAGTCAACAATATAAAATTTTCCATCATCGCTTACGATGACATTGCTTGGATTAAAGTCGCCGTGGCATACTTTGTGATGCGTCGGCATACTGTCAAGTCTTGTCAGGAGTTCATATCTTGTCGTCGCATCAATGACATCTTTCAGTCCGTTGATCTGACGTGCAAGCTTATCTTTCAGCTGGTTCAAAAGCGGAGATGTCTTTTCTTGAACCTGGATCTGGAGATTTACAAACTCATCCATATATGTTTCCATATTTTCCGGATGTTCATTCATCAGATCTTCCAGCGTCTTTCCCTCTTTATATTCAACAACAAGAGCCCATTTCCCATCGATCTCACTTACGCTTATCACTTTCGGGATATCCAGGCCTGTCGCTTCCACTCTTGCCTGATTCAGCGCTTCATTAAATACATCTGCTTTCGGATGAGATGGTTCGAATACTTTCGCGATTCCTTCTTCACAGCGATATACTTTTTTATAAGGACGCTCCACAATTACATTTTCCAGCTTCATAAGAATACCTCCTGTCATTTTAAACTGTTTTTTAATTTGAACCCATTATACCATATTTCTCAGACAATAGTAAGTTATTTAACAAACAATTTAACAAAAAGTGTTTCAGGGCATGACATATGTCCGCCACGCCCTAAAACACTTAATCTGAGAATATATTATTTTCCATAGTAGGATTTCAGGTAAAGTTCTTTAATCTCGCTCATAAGAGGATATCTCGGGTTTGCTCCAGTACACTGGTCATTAAACGCCTGTTCCACCATCTCATCCAGAGTGGCAAGGAAGTCTTCTTCCTTGATTCCCCATTCTTTGATCGTCTTCGGAATTCCGATTGCTTTCTTTAATTCTTCCAGTTTTTCGCAGAACAATTCTACTGTCTCAGCGTCATCTTTTCCGCAAATTCCTGCAAACCTTGCTGCTTCGGCATATCTAGCCTGCGCATGCGGATACTGATACTGGGAGAATGTTCCCATCTTAACCGGCACTTCTGCTGCATTGTAACGGATCACGTTCGTCAACAGCAAAGCGTTTGCCACACCGTGCGGGATATGGTGGAATGCACCTAATTTGTGAGCCATGGAGTGGTTCAGTCCCAGGAATGCATTGGCGAAAGCCATACCTGCCATACAGGAAGCATTTGCCATCTTTTCTCTGGCAATCGGATCTGCTGCTCCCTTGTCATATGCAGCCGGCAAGTAGTCAAATACTGTCTTGATCGCTTTTAATGCCAGACCGTCTGTATATTCTGTAGCCATAATAGATACATATGCTTCGATGGCATGTGTCATAACATCGATACCGGATGCACTTGTCAGACCCTTTGGCTGAGTCATCATGTTGTCCACATCCACAATCGCCATATTCGGAAGTAATTCGTAATCTGCCAGCGGCCATTTTACCCCCGTATCTGCGTCTGTAATGATCGCAAACGGCGTCACTTCAGAACCTGTACCTGAAGATGTCGGGATTGCTACAAAGTAAGCTTTTTCTCCCATCTTCGGGAATTTGTATACCCTCTTGCGGATATCCATGAAATCCATAGCCATATCTTCAAAGTTTGCTTCCGGATGTTCATACATTACCCACATAATCTTTGCAGCGTCCATCGCAGAACCGCCACCGAGAGCGATGATCGTATCCGGTTCGAAAGCTCTCATCTGATCTGTACCTTTCAGCGCACACTGTAAAGTCGGATCCGGCGCAACTTCGTAGAAGCATGTATGCTGGATTCCCATTTCATCCAGTTTTTCTTCGATCGGCTTTACATATCCGTTTTTGTATAAGAAACTGTCTGTAACAATGAATGCTTTTTTCTTGTGCATTTCTGTGCCGAGTTCGTCAAGTGCTACCGGCATGCAGCCTTTTTTAAAGTAAACCTTTTCAGGTGTTCTGAACCAAAGCATATTTTCTCTCCTCTCGGCAACTGTCTTGATGTTGATCAGGTGTTTCACTCCTACGTTTTCAGAAACGGAGTTGCCGCCCCAGGAACCACATCCAAGTGTCAGTGACGGAGCAAGCTTGAAGTTGTATAAGTCTCCGATACCACCCTGTGAGGAAGGAGTATTTACGAGAATACGGCATGTCTTCATCGCTTCTGCGTGTTTTGCCATCTTTTCTTTTTCCGCTGTATGGATATAGAGAGAAGATGTATGTCCATATCCGCCGTCTGCCACGAGACGTTCTGCCTTCTGGAGTGCTTCGTCAAATGTTTTTGCCTTGTACATTGCAAGTACCGGAGAAAGTTTTTCGTGAGCAAATTCTTCGGAAATATCTACGGATTCCACTTCCCCGATAAGGATCTTTGTATTTTCCGGAACTGTCACACCAGCCAGTTTTGCGATTGTGTAAGCTGTCTGTCCGACGATCTTCGCGTTCAGCGCTCCATTGATGATGATTGTCTTTCTTACTTTATCGATTTCGTCTTTCTTTAAGAAATAGCATCCTCGGTATGCGAATTCTTTCTTTACTTCTTCATACACACCTTCCAGGACAGTTACGGACTGTTCGGAAGCACAGATCATACCATTGTCAAATGTTTTGGAATGGATGATAGAGTTTACTGCCATTTTGATATCTGCAGTATCGTCGATGATGACCGGTGTATTACCTGCTCCAACGCCAAGGGCCGGTTTTCCTGAAGAATAAGCTGCTTTTACCATTCCCGGTCCGCCTGTTGCAAGGATAATATCGGAGTCTCTCATGACTTCGTTTGTAAGTTCAAGAGACGGCACATCGATCCATCCGATGATTCCTTCCGGAGCTCCTGCCTTCACTGCTGCATCAAGAACAACTTTCGCTGCTGCAATTGTGGATGCTTTTGCACGCGGATGCGGGCTGATGATGATCGCGTTTCTTGTTTTCAGAGCAATCAGAGTCTTAAAAATCGCTGTGGATGTCGGGTTTGTCGTCGGGATAACTGCAGCAATCAGTCCGATCGGTTCTGCGATTTTCTTGATTCCAAAAGCTGCGTCTTCTTCGATAACTCCACATGTCTTTGTATTTTTATATGCATTGTAGATATATTCTGCTGCATAGTGATTCTTAATGATTTTATCTTCAACAACGCCCATACCTGTCTCTTCTACTGCCATTTTTGCAAGTGGAATACGCTGTTTGTTTGCTGCCATAGCTGCTTCAAAAAAGATTTTGTCAACCTGTTCCTGCGTATATGTGGCAAAAATCTGCTGAGCTTCTCTCATTGCTTTCATCTTTGCCACTAATGCTTCGACATTGTCGATAATTGCCGGTGCTTCTTTTTTCTTTGTCGCCATGATCATTTTCCTCCTAAAAGTTAGACGTTTTGTTTCACTGGAATAAGTATATAATATCGTTAATAATTTGTCAATTACTTTTTGTCAATTTTTTAACAAAATAATTTTTTTCCACATTTTCTCCAAAGAACATGTTTTTTCTAACTTATTTTTGTGTAAATAGATTGGCTTTTCTTTTGCATTTTATGAAATGCTCAGCGCCATATAGTACTATACCTATCTGTTATGACACCATATTTTCCTTCTTGCAGGCAGAGCTTCTTTTTTTGTCAAACACAAAATTTTGTACATGATCAATCAGATAAGACGAGATCGTAACCGTAATAACTGAAAAAATGATTTTTTTCAATGGAATATACGTCAGTGAAAGCCCCAATACCGTGAGATCCGTAAAGAGATATGCTCGGGATAGACGCCAGTGCGTCACATGTGAAATTGTAAGGGCCAACGCATCGTCGCCGCCGCTTGATCCTCCCTGACGGACGATGATTCCGACGCCAATTCCCACAAAAATTCCGCCTCCTACCGCTGCAGCTAAAGGAAAATCTGAGAGATCCGGAAGCATCGGAGGGAAAAGCTCCCATATTTTGTAAAACAAAGAAACGCTCAACGTCGACACAACTGATATTTTGATAAATCTTCCGCCCAGATACTTAAAAGCAAGAAGGTAGCAGGAAATATCCAATATCGGTGTGATCAGAGCCGGCGAAAGACCAAGCCAGTTCTCTGTCAGAAGCATCATTCCGATTACCCCACCTTCTGTAATGCCACTTTGCTGATGAATATTGTGGATTCCAAAAGTACAGATCATGGCTCCTATCAAGATAAAAACGACTCTCTTTAAAGATAATCCATCTGTCAGTTTATGTGTTAGTTTGGTCAGCCTTTTTTCAGGCATAATAAAACCTCCTTGTAATTTTGGTTTATAAGGGTATAATAAAGGATATAGTTACTATATTGTCAAGAGGTGCACTATGAATAATTTATTTACGATCGGCGAAGTATCCAAATATCAGAATATATCAAAACAGACTTTGATCTTTTATGATAAGATAGGTCTGTTCCGCCCTGCCTATGTGGATCCCAACAACGGATATCGGTACTATAGTTCCAGCCAAATTGACTATCTGGATACCATTCTGATCATGAAAAAAATTGGCTTTTCCCTAGGTGAGATCAAAGAACATATGCAACATTACACCATTGACAGCAGTCTTCTTGCTTTGCGGAAACAGCTTACCGTTATTGATCAGAAAATACAGGAACTTCGTCTCATCCGGAGCAGAGTACAGCACCGCTGTGATCAGATGGAATCCGCAAGAACATGCGGAGAGAAAGAGAACATGGTAATTGTAGAAAAGACCGAAGAACAATATATTCTTTTTCGGGCCGTCGACAAGCCATATACACTGAGGGAAATCAGTATTGCTACAAAAAGATGCTTTTCAGACTCTTTTCAAAAGCAGCTCCCCATCTTTTTTCAATGCGGAGTGATTGTTCCTTTTGACCACATTAGAGAAGGTCGTTTCACGGAAGCCACACAGGCCTTTTTGCCTATCGAAAAAACCGATCATGTCAGCAATATCAGGCGTCTCCCCGGTGGACTTTGTGCCAGTATCTACCATATCGGCGATTATCTTTCCATCGGTCACTCCTACAAGAAATTGCTTGATTACTGCAGCTTACATTCCCTGGAAATCCTGTCTGATTCCTATGAGTTCTGCATCAACGATTACATTACCTCCCGTGATGAGAATGAATATATTACAAAAATCATGTTCTATGTCAGAGAATCCTAAAATGGGCATTCTTGCCCAAAATAAAAGAGATGCCTTACAGCATCTCTTTTGATCATTCTTATACTAATTCGATGAATACTTCCATTGCAGCATCGCCTTTACGCTGTCCGATCTTAACGATTCTTGTGTAACCACCGTTACGTCCAACATACTTCGGAGCGATTTCTGTAAACATTTTATTTACAAGATCTACTTCTTTTGCAGATCTCTTCTTTCCGTCTGTCACTTCTTTTACCGGGCAGAGTACTTTGAGCATCTGACGGCGTGCGTGAAGTCTGGATGGAAGATCTTTTTTAATCTTCTTTTCTACTTCATCGTAAACAGTTACTTTCTTTCCATCAACAACTTCTTTTACGCGCTTTCCTTCTGCGTCTTTGCGAGCAACTTTTGCTTTTACTGTCACTTCTTCAAAGTTGTCTTTTTCTTTTACAGCTAAAGCGATGAGTCCTTCTGCAATTTTACGGATTTCTTTTGCTTTTGCTTCTGTTGTTCTGATTCTTCCGTTATTCAGAAGAGCTGTTACCTGATTTCTCAGTAAAGCTTTTCTTAAATCGCTTCTTCTTCCAAGCTTTCTATATTTTGCCATTTTGTGTTTCCTCCAAATTTTTTACATCTGATTATGCATCTTCGGTCTTACTAGTCAAATGCTCCACCGCGCATCTTCGGTCTTATCGGCAGATCATCCTTCTCCTCGCCCATTTTGGAAGCCGCTTGAACATTAGCAGTTCAATCGGCAGCGCCAGGGCGGTCGTTTTACTCCTCGCCCATTTTGGAAGCCGCTTGAACATTAGCAGTTCAATCGGCAGCGCCAGGGCGGTCGTTTTACTCCTCGCCCTGGCTTAATTCCAGGCCGAGTTCTTTCAATTTTGCAAGTACCTCTTCCAGAGACTTGCGTCCCAGGTTACGTACTTTCATCATATCTTCAGGAGTTCTGTTTGTAAGTTCTTCCACTGTATTGATTCCGGCTCTCTTCAAGCAATTGTAGGAACGAACGGAAAGTTCAAGTTCATCAATGCTCATTTCAAGCACTTTCTCTTTTTCATCGTCTTCTTTTTCGATCATAACTTCCGCAGCCTGTGCTACTTCTGACAGGTCGATGAAAAGTTTCAGATGTTCGTTCAGTACTTTCGCAGCAAGGCTTACCGCCTCATCCGGAAGTAATGTACCATTTGTGTATACATCCAGAGTCAGCTTGTCGTAGTCCGTGATCTGTCCGACACGAGTGTTCTGAACAGTCAGATTTACGCGCTCTACCGGTGTATAAATGGAATCAATCGGAATGACTCCAATCGGAAGGTCTTCAGTCTTGTTCTTCTCTGAGCTTACATAACCGCGGCCTTTTGTGATCGTCAGTTCCATGTAAAGCTTACTGTCTGTTCCGCCGTTGAGTGTCGCGATTACCAGATCCGGATTCATGATCTCAATATCGGAATCAACCTGGATATCAGCGCCTGTTACAACACCTTCTCCTTCAAATTCAATATAAGCTGTTTTCGGTTCATCTGTTTCTGAAGAGTTTTTAATAGCTAATGCCTTCAGATTCATGATAATCTCGGTTACATCCTCTTTCACACCCGGAATGGAACTAAATTCATGAAGAACGCCGTCGATCTTTACCTGGCTTATGGCTGCGCCCGGAAGGGAGGACAGCATAATTCTTCTGAGGCTGTTACCCAATGTCGTTCCGTATCCTCTTTCGAGCGGTTCCACGACAAATCTTCCATATCTTTTATCTTCTGACATTTCTGTGATTTCGATATTCGGTTTATTAAAATCAAACACTATAAGTTCCCTCCTGCTATTAGCACGTTTTACGGGTTATTATTTAGAATATAATTCGACGATCAGCATTTCGTCAACCGGTACATCGATTTCATCGCGTGTCGGAAGCTCTTTTACTGTTCCTTTTAAATTCTCTGTGTCGATTTCCAGCCATCCCGGTACAAGACGTCCGCCTGTCACTTCAAGGATATCTTTATATCTCTGAGAACCTTTGCACTTTTCTTTGATTTCGATCACATCTCCGGCTTTTACAAGGTAAGACGGGATATTAACCTGTTTTCCATTTACAAGCACATGTTTGTGGTCTACAATCTGTCTTGCTTCACGTCTTGTTCTAGCAAGTCCCATACGGAACACTACATTGTCAAGTCTTGTTTCCAGAAGAACCATCAGGTTTGTACCTGTCATACCGCTCATCTGTTTTGCTTTTTTGTAGTAGTTGCGGAATGGTTTTTCCAGAACGCCATAGATGAATTTTGCTTTCTGTTTTTCACGTAACTGAAGACCATACTCGCTCATCTTTCTGTTTGCTCTTTTTAACTGTCTTTTAGACTTTTTATCAATTCCTAAATAAATCGGATCCATTCCAAGGGAACGGCATCTTTTCAGAACTGGAACTCTATTTACTGCCATGCTCTTATCCTCCTAATTAGACTCTTCTGCGTTTTGGTGGACGGCAACCATTGTGCGGTACCGGAGTTACATCTTTGATGCTTGTTACATCGATTCCGCATGCCTGAAGTGCACGGATCGCTGCTTCTCTACCTGAACCTGGTCCCTTTACCATAACGTCTACTGATTTCAGACCATGTACTAATGCTGCCTTTGCTGCAGTTTCTGCTGCCATCTGAGCCGCATATGGAGTAGATTTCCTTGAACCTCTAAATCCCAGACCGCCGGCACTTGCCCATGATAAAGCATTTCCCTGAGCATCTGTCAATGTAACGATTGTATTGTTGAAAGATGACTGGATATGTGCCTGTCCATGTTCAACGTTTTTCTTGACACGTTTTTTTGTTACTTTCTTTGCAACTTTCTTTGCCATTTAAACTAACCTACTTTCTTGTTTTCTGTACTGATCCCCAAAGCGGGGAAAGTTATCATCTTACTTCTTCTTGTTTGCCACTGTTCTCTTCGGACCTTTTCTTGTTCTTGCGTTTGTCTTTGTCTTCTGTCCACGAACCGGGAGTCCTTTTCTGTGACGGATTCCTCTGTAGCATCCGATTTCCTGTAATCTCTTGATGTTCAGAGCGATCTCTCTTCTGAGATCACCTTCTACTGTCTGTGTCTCATCGATCACTGCACTGATCTTCTTTACTTCTTCATCTGTCAGGTCTCTGCATCTTGTATCCGGATTTACTCCTGCATCTTTTAAGATACGGTTGGAGCTTACTCTTCCGATTCCGTAGATGTAAGTCAGACCGATTTCAACACGTTTGTCTCTTGGTAAATCAACACCTGCAATACGAGCCATTCTTGTTTTCCTCCATTTTCAATCGTTTTCTGTTTCATATTGTCTTTAACTGGGGCGTCTGTATCTGACGGAATACATTTACGCCCAGGCATATCCGGTATGCTAATATGCCCTTTCCGGCAACCTCTCGGTTAATGACCGCCGGTATTAGAAGCAATATACATGGAGCACTCGTCTCAGGTGTCCTTGTATATTTAAAATAGCACTACACACTTCCTGGCGTGTCATGCTATCAGCCGCCTAATTCAATTCCAATCTACATTCAGTCCAAATTAACCCTGGCGCTGTTTGTGTTTTGGATTCTCGCAGATAATTCTGATACTGCCTTTTCTTTTAATTACTTTGCATTTTTCGCAAATCGGTTTTACTGATGATCTAACCTTCATGTCAAATCCTCCTTTCATACCTGCTAAACCGTCCCGGATAAAACACACTACCGTTCTGTTTTTCCGGATACTTTCCAATGGATACTGCCGCTGCGCAGACTACACCCACGAACGGCATTTAATATTATAGCCCTGTCGCCTTTGAAAGTCAATAACTTTTTTATTTTTTTACTTATCTCTCCAAATAATTCTTCCTTTTGAGAGGTCATACGGAGAAAGTTCCAGTGTTACCTTGTCTCCTGGCAAAATCTTGATAAAATTCATACGAAGTTTTCCGCTGATATGCGCCAGCACCTGGTGGCCATTTTCCAGCTCTACCTGAAACATCGCATTTGGCAATTTTTCTACTACTGTTCCCTCAATTTCAATTACGTCAGCCTTTGACATGTTGCTCCTCCTTCTGCTTCACAATTACATGATTTCACTCTGATATTTTCTTATGAATGTCCGGATGTTCTCATCCGTAAATTCCTCATCCTCAATCTTTTTTAAGATTACCTGCACATGCTTTTTCTTTTTTCTTTTCGGTTTTTCCATCGGGCGAAGCCTTCCGTCCGTAAGGAAAAGGGAATCCTCTGTCTCTTCTATTATAATATAAAGTCTTCCCCGATCGTGGCCTGCAAGGGACTTAACAAGTGCCCCGGTCTCGTAGTTTAACATGTTGTCTCCTTTTTATCGGAATCTTCAGACAATGTCAGGATCTTCGGTTCCCCGTCTGTGATCAGAATCGTGTTTTCGTAGTGCGCCGACGGCTTTCCGTCTTTTGTGACTACGGTCCATCCATCAGAAAGCCAATTTACTTTTGCTGTACCCAGATTGATCATCGGCTCAACTGCAAGCGTCATGCCTGCCTTCAGCTTTATGCCTCGTCTTGGCATCTCGAAATTGGGTATCTGCGGATCTTCGTGGAGTTTCGTACCGATGCCATGTCCGCACAGCTCTTCCACCACTCCATACCTGAAGCGGCGGGCATACTCTCCGATGGCTTTCGATATGTCATACAGATGGTTTCCTTCCCTGGCATATTTGATTCCTTCAAAAAAACTTTCTCTCGTTCTTGCTATCAGTTCCTGCGTCTCCTTTGGGATCTCCCCCACTGCATGGGTTCTTGCCGCATCGGAATGATAACCTTTCCAGATCACTCCCGCATCAAGGGAGACTATATCGCCGTCTTTTATGATCCTGTTTCTGCTTGGAATCCCATGGACTACTTCTTCATTGATGGAAACACAAATGGAAGCCGGATAGCCGTTATAACCCAGGAAGGAAGGTACGCAGCCGTAACTCCTTATGACTTCCTCCCCGAGCTTATCAATATCAGCGGTCGTCATGCCAGCGTGAAGCGCACAGGAAAGCTCCTGATGAACCTTTTCCAGTATTCTCCCCGCTTCTGTCATCAATTCAATTTCTCTTGCTGATTTGATCTTAACGGACATTTCTATTCTCCTAAAATCTTCACGATTTCCTGGAACACATCATCGATATCTACAGTGCCGTCAACTTCTTTTAAAATACCTGAATTCTTGTAGTAATCGATAAGCGGCTGTGTCTGTTCGTGGTACACATTGAGACGTTTCTGAACTGTTTCCGGTTTGTCGTCATCCCTGAGAATCAGCTCTTTCCCACATGTATCGCAGACATTTTCCACTTTCGGCGCCGCGTACACAAGATGATATGTAGCTCCGCATCCGACACAGGCTCTTCTTCCGCCCATCCGATTTACGATGTTTTCATCCGGTACTTCCACGTCAATGGCATAGTCCATCTTATCTCCAAAAGAAGCAAGGGCTTTATCAAGCGCTTCTGCCTGCGGGATCGTTCTCGGGAATCCGTCCAGAACATATCCGTTTTTGCAGTCATCCTGCTTTACACGGTCAACTACGAGGTCTACAACGAGTTCGTCCGGTACAAGCAGGCCCTGATCCATATACTCTTTTGCTTTCTTTCCAAGTTCTGTCCCTTCCTTGATATTCGCACGGAAGATATCTCCTGTGGAAATATGTGGAATCTCATACTTTGCTGCGATCTTTTTCGCCTGTGTGCCTTTTCCTGCACCCGGAGCACCTAACATAATCACTTTCATTTTGTGTCCCTCCATAATATCTCTTTATAGAACTTTAACTCGCGAAAAAGGTTTCCGCGAGCTAAAATCATCAGGTATTTAAGAATCCTTTGTAATTACGAACAAGCATCATAGATTCCACTTTCTTGATCGTCTCAAGAACAACACCCACAATAATAATCAGGGATGTTCCTCCGAAAGATACATTGGCACCAAAGACGCCGTTAAAGAAAAACGGGATAACCTGCACAATTACAAGTCCGCAGGCACCGATAAAAATGATGTTGTTCAGGATCTTTGTCAAATATTCTACAGTAGGTCTTCCCGGACGAATACCGAGGATGAACCCGCCGCTCTTTTTCATATTGTTTGCAATCTCCATCGGATTGAATGTAATACTCGTGTAGAAATATGCAAAGAATATTGTCAAAAGAATATATACGAGCAGCCCCCATGAATATTGGATCTGGGATGGGTTGCACCAGTTGTTGGAACTCAGTCCCTTCAGGATCTCGCTTCCAATACCGTCGCCGTTGCCTTTTCCAAGAAAGGCAGCGATGACAACCGGAAACTGCATCAGAGAAGATGCGAAGATAACCGGAATAACGCCGGCTGTATTTACCTTGAGAGGGATGCTGGTCGTCTGGCCGCCCATTGTCTTTCTTCCGATCACTTTCTGTGAATACTGTACCGGAATTTTTCTAACAGCGTCCTGAAGGACGATGACAAATACGACGACTACAAGAAGAACCGCCAAAATAATCAGAGCTGCAAGTCCTCCTGTGGCAAGGCTTTTCCCTTTGATAAACTGCTCATATAAGGTAATAAAATCACTTGGCACACGAGAAATGATGTTGATAAGAAGAACGATGGAAATACCGTTTCCGACACCATTTTCTGTGATACGCTCACCGATCCACATCAGTAAAGTAGAACCTGCCGTCAATGTGAGAACAACTACCGCTGCGTTCACAAAGTTGAATTCTATCAGAAGTCCCTGACGTCCAAATCCTACTGCCATAGCTGTGGACTCTACCAATGCCAGCACGACCGTAAGATAACGGGTAATAGCTGTCATTTTCTTTCTTCCTTCTTCTCCTTCTTTCTGCATCTCTTCCAGTTTCGGAATCGCGATGGTCATAAGCTGGACAATAATGGAAGATGTAATATAAGGAGTAATACTCAGCGCAAACACCGACATCTGCGTGAAAGAACCGCCGGTAAATGCATTAAAAAAGTTAAATGCATCACCGGTCTGGCTCGCGAAGAAGTCCTGGATATATGTCGGATCCACGCCCGGTGTAGGCAGCTCAGAGCCGAGTCTTACTACAATCAGCATCAAAAATGTGAAGAACAGTCTTTTTCTGATCTCTTCAATCTGAAATGCCCTACGGACTGTCTGCAGCAATTAGATCACCTCTGCTTTTCCACCAAGTGCTTCAATTTTAGCCTTTGCGCTTTCGCTGAAAGCATTAGCCTGAACTGTAAGTTTTTTGGTTAATTCTCCATTTCCAAGAATCTTTACTCCGTCTTTCGGATTCTTAATAATTCCGTTTTCGATTAATGTTGCAACAGATACAACTGCATCATTTTCGAATGCTTCCAATACACTTAAGTTAACAGCTACGATTTCCTTAGAGTTTCTGCAAGTGAAACCTCTCTTCGGAATACGTCTGTATAATGGCATCTGTCCACCTTCAAATCCCGGTCTTGGTGCTCCGGAACGAGCTTTCTGACCTTTGTGTCCTTTTCCGGCAGTCTTACCATTTCCTGAACCGTGACCACGGCCTCTTCTGAAATTATCGCTGTGTTTTGAACCATCAGCTGGTCTTAAATTTGATAAGTCCATTATGACACCTCCTTATCTTTCAATTAAGCTTCTTCTTCCACTTTTACTAAATGTCTAATCTGCTGTACCATGCCTCTTGTCGCTGCATTATCCGGAAGCACAACTGTTTTGTGCATCTTCTTCAGTCCTAATGCTTCAACTGTCTTTTTATGCTTCGGAATGGCACCGATTGTTGATTTCACTAATGTGATTTTCAAATTTGCCATGTGAACCGTCCTCCTTAGCCTACGATCTCTTCGATAGATTTCCCGCGAAGTCTTGCCACATCTTCCGGTGTCTTTACATTTGCAAGACCATTCAGTGTAGCGAGAACAACGTTCTGTTTGTTGTTAGAACCTAAAGATTTTGTACGGATGTTTTTGATACCTGCCATTTCGATTACGGCACGCGCCGGACCTCCGGCGATAACTCCGGTACCTTCCGGTGCTGTCTTCAGAAGCACTGTAGCACTTCCGTATTTTCCATAAATATCGTGAGTGATGCTTTCTTCGTTATTAAGAGCAACAGTGATCAGGTTCTTCATTGCATCTTCTTTCCCTTTGCGGATTGCTTCCGGGATTTCTGCTGCTTTACCCAGTCCTGCTCCAACGTGTCCTTTTCCGTCGCCAACAACTACTAAAGCTGTGAATCTGAAGTGACGGCCACCTTTAACAACTTTGGTTACACGTTTGATTGACACTACTTTTTCATTCAATTCTAACTGACTAGCATCAATATGATTACGTCTCATCTGTGTTTTCCTCCTCAACTTCTAGAATTCCAGTCCAGCTTCTCTAGCTGCATCAGCTAATGCTTTGATCTTTCCCTGATATATGAAGCCGCCTCTGTCAAAGACAACTGTAGTAATACCTTTTTCCAGGGCTTTCTTTGCAATTACCGTACCAAGATATGCTGCTGCTTCAACATTGTTGGTCTTTTCCAGTTCTGCTTTCACGTCTTTCTGAAGAGTGGAAGCTGATACCAGAGTGTTTCCAACTGTATCATCGATGATCTGAGCATACATATGATTGTTGCTTCTGAATACAGCAAGACGTGGTCTCTCAGCAGTACCGCTGAAACGGTTG
The DNA here is from genome assembly GCF_047234585.1 of Sellimonas sp. NCBI lineage: Bacteria > Bacillati > Bacillota > Clostridia > Lachnospirales > Lachnospiraceae > Sellimonas > Sellimonas sp. Next base: position 47,499 of record NZ_JBKSWG010000018.1, read on the forward strand.
CGTAATTTTCTATGTTTATTTAAACGAACTTCGCTTCTTGATTTTTTGCTAACCATTTTCACACTCTCCTTACTTATTTCTTACCAGTTTTACCAACTTTACGTCTGATTACTTCATCAGCATACTTGATACCTTTGCCCTTGTACGGTTCCGGTCTTCTCTTATCTCTGATTTCAGCTGCGTATTGGCCAACTTTTTCTTTACTGATACCTTTAACAATGATTTTGTTCTGTCCTTCCAGAACTGTCTCGATGCCTTCCGGATCTTCCATTTCTACCGGATGAGAATATCCAAGGTTTAATGTAAGTTTCTTTCCAGCTTTTGCAGCTCTGTAACCTACACCGTTTACTTCAAGAACCTTCTGATATCCTTCTGTAACACCGATCACCATGTTGTAAATCAGTGTTCTTGTAAGACCATGTAAAGATTTCATCTTTTTCAAATCGTTCGGTCTTGTTACCACGATTGTATTGTCTTCTTTTTTGATTTCCATTTCTACAGGAAGTTCTCTCACGAGAGTTCCCTTCGGACCTGTTACAGTCACTTTGTTGTTTTCTGCGATTTCAACAGTTACTCCTTCCGGAATTGCAACCGGAAGTCTTCCGATACGTGACATAACGTATACCTCCTAAACTTAAATTTTCGGAGCGGTCTTTGCCGCTCTGTTTTCAGTTGCTTTCGGCCTACCAAATGAAGCAGAGTACTTCTCCGCCGACACCGAGTTCTCTTGCTTTTTTATCTGTTACAACACCATGGTTGGTAGAGATGACTGCTGTTCCAAGTCCTCCAAGTACTCTCGGAAGATCTTCTTTTCCAGCGTACACACGCAGACCCGGTTTGGAAATTCTCTTTAATCCTGTGATAACCTTTTCGTTCTTATCTGCGCCGTATTTTAATGTAATTCTGATCGTCTTGAAGTTTCCGTCTTCAACGAGATCGTATTTTTCAATATATCCTTCATCTGCAAGGATGTCTGCGATTGCGACTTTCATCTTGGAAGCCGGCACGTCTACTGTATCATGTTTTGCAGTATTTGCATTACGGATTCTTGTAAGCATATCTGCGATTGGATCACTCATAGTCATTTTCAGTTTCCTCCTTGTGGAATGCTAATTCTAAAATTTACTGACTGCGGATATCCTTTTTCAAGGAAGTTCTCCGGCATCTGTCGGAGAGCAGCCCCAAGCCTCGCGAATCCCTGTAAAGGGATTCTGCAAAGCCGATTTGTGGCTTACCAGCTTGCCTTCTTAACTCCCGGGATTTCTCCTTTATATGCTAATTCACGGAAGCAGATACGGCAAATACCATATTTTCTTAAATATGCATGCGGACGACCGCAGATTTTGCAGCGATTATATTCTCTTGTAGAGAATTTCTGTTTGCGCTGCTGTTTGATTTTCATAGATGTCTTTGCCATGATTCTCCTCCTTTACTACTTTGCGAATGGCATGTTGAACTGTTTCAGTAATTCACGAGCTTCTTCGTCTGTCTTAGCTGTTGTAACGAAGATTACGTCCATACCGCGAACTTTGTCAACTTTGTCATATTCGATTTCAGGGAAAATCAACTGTTCTTTGATTCCAAGAGCGTAGTTACCTCTTCCGTCAAATGCGTTCGGGTTTACCCCTCTGAAGTCACGTACACGAGGAAGTGCAAGGTTGATCAGACGATCAACGAACTCGTACATTTTTTCTCCTCTTAATGTAACTTTACATCCGATCGGCATACCTTCTCTGATCTTGAAGTTCGCTACAGAATTTTTAGCTCTTGTCACAACTGCTTTCTGTCCTGTGATCTTTTCCATATCAGCAATAGCAGCTTCAAGAAGCTTTGCATTGTCTTTTGCTTCGCCTACACCCATGTTGAGAACAACTTTGTCAAGCTTCGGCACTTCCATAATGTTTTTATATCCAAATTTCTTTACCAGAGCGTCTACGATTTCATTCTGGTACTGTTCTTTTAATCTACTCAAAGCGATGGACCTCCTTTCCCGAATTAATCAATAACTTCGCCTGTTGATTTTGCAAAACGAACTTTTTTGTCTCCGTCCATCTTGAAACCTACTCTTGTAGCTTTTCCTTTGTGAACGTACATTACGTTAGATGCATCAATAGGTCCTTCCTGGTGTACGATACCGCCATTCTGATTAGCAGCACTTGGTTTTGTGTGCTTTGTCAGCATGTTGACACCTTCAACCAGAACTTTTCCGTCCTTTTTGTTAACAGCAATTACTTTGCCTTCTTTGTCTTTATCTTTTCCGGCGATGACTTTGACTGTGTCGCCCTTTTTAATTTTCATCGTTGACATTCTCAGGTACCTCCTTATAATACTTCCGGAGCCAGAGATACGATTTTCATGAACTGTTTCTCACGAAGCTCTCTTGCTACTGGTCCAAAAATACGAGTTCCTCTTGGGTTCTTGTCTTCTTTTATAATAACAGCAGCATTTTCATCGAATTTGATGTAAGAACCATCTTTACGACGTGCGCCTCTTACAGTACGAACAACTACGGCCTTTACAACATCGCCCTTTTTAACAACGCCGCCTGGTGTTGCATCTTTGACAGACGCAACGATGATGTCGCCGATATTCGCATATCTTCTTGTAGAACCGCCCATAACACGGATACAAAGTAATTCTTTAGCACCTGTGTTATCTGCCACTTTTAATCTGCTTTCTTGCTGAATCATGCAGGTAACCTCCTTATATTCTGCTTCCTAGTGAAATTATCTCACTTTCTCCATTACTTCCACAAGTCTCCATCTCTTGTCTTTGGACAGCGGTCTTGTTTCCATAACTTTTACTTTATCTCCAATGTTGCATTCGTTGTTTTCGTCATGTGCTTTCAGTTTGTAAGTTCTCTTCACGATCTTGTTGTAAAGCGGGTGTTTCACATGGTCTTCAACTGCAACGACGATTGTTTTGTCCATTTTGTTGCTGACAACCTTACCAACTCTTGTTTTTCTCAGGTTTCTTTCCACGATCTATTCCCTCCTTACTGAGCCTTAGCCATTTCTGTGATCACTGTCTGGATTCTGGCAATATTTTTTCTTACTTCTTTGATTCTGCTTGTATTGTCAAGCTGATTCGTTGCGTTCTGGAATCTCAGGTTAAAGAGCTCCTTTTTAGCAGCTACTAATTCTTCATTTAACTCTGCAACTGATTTTGTTCTTAAATCTTCTACAAATGCATTAATTTTCACTGTTATCACCGCCTTCTAAATCTGCGCGAGAAACGATTTTACATTTACAAGGTAATTTGTGCATTGCAAGACGCAGCGCTTCACGTGCAACTTCTTCCGGAACTCCCGCAAGTTCGAACATAACACGTCCTGGTTTTACAACTGCTACCCAGTATTCAAGAGTACCTTTACCGGAACCCATACGCGTTTCAGCTGGTTTTGTAGTTACTGGTTTATCTGGGAAGATCTTGATCCAAACTTTACCACCACGTTTGATGTAACGTGTCATCGCAATACGGGCAGCTTCAATCTGGTTGGAACGGATCCAGCACGGTTCCGTTGCTACAAGACCAAATTCACCGTTAGTGATCTTATTTCCGCGTAAAGCCTTTCCTCTCATGGAGCCACGGAACTGTTTACGACGTTTTACTCTTTTTGGCATTAACATTATTTATCGCTCCCTTCCTTATCTGCTTTTGTCGGAAGAACCTCGCCTTTGTAAATCCAAACCTTTACACCGACTTTTCCGTAAGTTGTGTCAGCTTCTGCGAATCCATAATCAATGTCTGCTCTCAGTGTCTGAAGCGGAATTGTTCCTTCGCTGTAGAACTCTGTACGAGCCATATCAGCTCCGCCGAGACGTCCGGAAACAGATGTCTTCACACCAAGTGCTCCTGATTTCATTGTTCTTGACATGCAGGATTTCATAGCACGTCTGAATGAAATACGGTTTTCCAGCTGCTGTGCGATGTTTTCAGCTACTAACTGAGCATCTTTATCTGGTCTTTTTACTTCTTTGATGTCTACGATTAATTTTTTGTTTGTGAATTTAGCAAGTTCTGCTTTCACTTTCTCAATCTCAGAACCACCCTTACCGATTACTACACCAGGTTTTGCTGTGTAGATGATGATTTTCACACGGTCAGATGCTCTTTCGATCTCGATCTTGGAAACACCTGCACTGTATAATTTCTTTTTCAGAAATGTTCTGATCTTGTTATCTTCTACCAGGTTATCTGCAAAGTCTTTTTCTGCGTACCATCTAGAATCCCATTCTTTGATAACGCCGACTCTTAAACCATGTGGATTAACTTTCTGTCCCATGAGTGTCCTCCTTATCTTTCATTCAGCACGATTGTGATATGGCTCATTCTCTTTTCGATTCTGTAAGCTCTACCCTGTGCTCTCGGTCTGATTCTCTTCATTGTTGGTCCTTTGTTTGCATAACACTCTTCGATATAAAGGTTCTCAACGTTCATACCGTTGTTGTTCTCAGCATTTGCGATTGCTGATTTCAATAATTTCTCTATTACGCTTGAAGCATATCTTGGATTATAAGCTAAAATACCAAGTGCTGTCTGTACATCCTTACCTCTGATGGCATCCAAAACGTAGCATGCTTTCTGAACAGAGACTCTAGCGTAAGAAATCTTAGCTGATGGTCTTGTGTCTTTCTGCTCGTTTCTTTCTCTCTTGATTTGGGATCTATGTCCTTTTGCCATGGATGAACCCTCCTTCCGAATAATCTAATCTATATTATCTGACTTTTGACTTCTTCTCGTCTTTTCCGTGTCCTCTGTATGTTCTTGTTGCAACGAACTCTCCGAGTTTGTGTCCAACCATATCTTCTGTCACATACACCGGTACATGTTTTCTTCCGTCGTGAACAGCGATTGTGTGTCCAACAAATGACGGGAAGATTGTAGAACGACGTGACCATGTCTTAATAACTGATTTATCACCTGCAGCGTTCATAGCATCTACTTTTTTCAGTAAGCTGGCATCTGCAAATGGTCCTTTTTTAAGTGAGCGAGCCATAGGTTCTAACCTCCTTGTAAACTAAATTATTTGATTGCTTTACCGTCTCTTCTTCTTACGATCATCTTGTTAGAAGCTTTGTTTTTCTTACGTGTCTTAAGACCAAGTGCCGGTTTACCCCATGGAGTACATGGACCTGGACGACCGATACCAGTCTTACCTTCACCACCACCGTGCGGATGGTCGTTCGGGTTCATAACAGAACCGCGGACAGTAGGTCTGATACCCATGTGACGCTTACGTCCTGCTTTACCAACGTTGATCAGGCTGTGATCTCCGTTTCCTACGACACCGATAGATGCTCTACAAATGATTGGAACCATTCTCATCTCACCGGATGGAAGTCTAAGTGTTGCGTATTTTCCTTCTTTCGCCATCAACTGAGCGCTGTTTCCTGCTGAACGAACCATCTGTCCGCCTTTTCCAGGATATAACTCGATGTTGTGGATCTGTGTACCAACTGGGATTTCAGAAAGTGGCAGGCAGTTTCCTACTCTTACCTCTGCTTCTGCTCCGTTCATAACTGTCATTCCGTCTTTTAATCCTTCTGGTGCAAGGATGTAAGCTTTCTCTCCGTCTGCGTAGCAGATCAGTGCGATGTTAGCTGTTCTGTTCGGATCGTACTCGATTCCGATTACAGTTGCCGGAATTCCGTCTTTTCTTCTCTTGAAGTCGATAATTCTATATTTCTTTTTAGCTCCGCCTCCGCGGTGTCTTACAGTGATTTTACCCTGGTTGTTACGACCAGCTTTTCTATTTTTAGATTCCAGTAAGGATTTCTCAGGAGTTGTTTTTGTGATCTCAGAGAAATCAGATCCTGTCATCTGTCTTCTGGAAGGTGTATATGGGTTGTATACTTTAATTCCCATTACTGTCTCTCCTTTCATTTTTCCTAATTATTTGTTTCACGGATTTGCACCGTTTAATGTCAAATCTTACAGTCCTTCAAAGATTTCGATATCTGCGCTCTCTTCTGTTAACTGTACAATTGCTTTCTTTGTCTTAGCTGTTTTTCCGAATGTCATTCCACGTCTTTTTGTTTTCCCGTCAAGGTTCATTGTGTTGACGCTTTTTACTTTTGTTCCTGCGAACATTTTTTCAACAGCTTCTTTAATCTGAGATTTTGTAGCATCTGTGTGTACCTGGAAAGTGTATTTCTTATCAGCCATCATTTCCATGCTCTTCTCAGTGATTACCGGTTTAAGGATTACATCATAATACTGAATGTTTGCCATTATGCGTACACCTC
>NZ_JBKSWG010000019.1:0-49221 GCF_047234585.1 Sellimonas sp.
CGGCATTTGCTTCTACATTTGCCCACTATTATACCATGTGAAAATGCTTTAGTGCCTCCATAATTGCCGCTTCCTTGTCTGGTGGACACTGCGGCACTTTAGCATCTTCCTTCTTCGACAGATTATAATTCTGCCCCACATCCAGCCCGCACTTCCGTTTGACCTGGGAGATATACAGGCTGGACACCTTCAGGCCGTGTTTTTCCAGCACATACGCTTTGATCTCATCATAGGTAGCCTTGCTCTCCGCCTCTGTCAAATCCAGCTCGTCCAGATTCAGCTCCACCTTAATATGCTGCTTGGTATTGAGTTTGGACAAAAGTACAACCGTCTCAACATGTTCTGTCCCTGGGAACAGATCCACCGGCACGATTTTCTTCGCTCTCCACCCTGCCTTGCGCAGTGTTTCCATATCTCGTTTCTGTGTCTCCGGATTGCAGGAGATGTAGACGATCTTTTCTGGTTTCATGTGGCTTACCGCTCCCAGAAATTCCGGTGTGCTGCCGGCCCTCGGCGGATCCAGAAAGACGACATCTGCGCGCTCGCCTCTTGCAGCCATCCTCAGGATCACTTCTGTTGCATCGCCGTTGATAAATTTTGCATTTTGAATCTGGTTGTCCTTTGCATTCTGTACGGCACATCTGACTGCACTTGCATTTTTCTCAATTCCCAACACGCTTTTTGCATGTGCCGCGGCTGCAAGTCCGATCGTTCCCACTCCGCAGTATGCATCCAGCACTGTCTCGTTTCCTGTAAGTCCTGCCGCATCGATTGCTGTACGGTAAAGGACTTCTGTCTGGATCGGATTGATCTGATAGAAGCTGGATCCGGAAATGCGGAAACGAACGCCGCAGAGGGAGTCTGTGATATAGCCTTTTCCGTACAGGATCTTCTCCTGGAATCCCAGGACGGCGCTTGTGGATCGCGGATTGATATTCTGGATCACTGTAGCGACTTTCGGACAGCTTTTCCGGAGTTCTTTTACAAAAGTTTTTGCTCCCGGCAAGGATGGTTCCGCTGTGACAAGCACGACAAGGATCTCATCTGTAAGCAGGCTGTGTCTTACAAGGGTGTGACGGATGAGTCCGGTCTTTCTGTCCTCATCGTACGGTTTGTATTTGCACAGGCGTGCAGCTTTCCGCACTGCTTTAACTGCCGCATCCAGTTCCGGATGATGCAGAAGACAGGTTTCCACAGGTAGGACGTAGTGGGAGCCTTTCGCATAAATCCCGCTGATCAGCTGGCGGCCTGGCCCGAAAGCGAACGTGGAGATCGCCTTATTCCTGTAATGCCATGGATTCTCCATCCCCAGGATCGGCTGGATCTTCCCGAATTTCCCCAAAAGCTTTTTGACGTCTTTCTGTTTTTTCTTGAGCTGTTCTTCGTACGGTATTCCAAGAAGCGGACATCCCCCGCATCCTTTCTCTTTTAATCTGCATGTATATTCCTGTGTGTCCATATTCCACCTCTTCGTTCATTCTTATCTTTCTATTGTAACAAGACGACCGCAGCAGGGCTAGTCTTAACAGACAAAAAATCAAAATGAAACAGAAAAAGAAGCCTGTCGAGATATGTATCCAGGATCCATGTACATATCATCAGAAAGGCTTCTTCTCCTATCTTATCTGTATCTGCTTGTTACCGGCGGTATACACAGTTTCCCCCGATATAAGTCGCTTTTACTTTTACCTTATCTATCTCTTCCGGCGGGATCTCAAAGATATCTTTGTCCAGTACGATAAAATCTGCCTCATATCCTTTTTTGATCATCCCCAGGACGCCAAATCCTGCTGCTTTTGCCGCTTCTCTCGTATAGAGACAGACGGCTGTCCGAATATCGATGGCTTCGGCCTGCCCACAGTCGGTTCCATCATAGGCTTTTCTTGTTACCGCTCCTTTTATACACGGAAACGGATCTGATGGAACCGCCCAGGATGTAGCCGGAGCATCGGTAGAAAAACAGAGTTTCACTCCTGCATCCAGCATCTTTTGTACAGGATAGCATGTCTTCATCCATTCTTCTCCCAAATTTTTCAGGTAGCTCTCGATCTCAGCATACATAAAGATGGGCTGAGTCACAAACGCGATCCCTTTTTCCGCAGCTTTTTGGATACTGTCGTCGGAAGGATCCGTTATATGCTCCACCCGCACATATGGGGTGTCATCTTCCATCCAGTTGTCTTCCCCGTATGCCCGCTCGACGACGCGTGAGATAGCCTGCCCGCCCATAGCGTGCATGGAAAGCTGGCATTTGTGTTCTTTACAGAAAGAAAATGCTGTTTCCATCTGTTCGTCCGTGCAGACGGAGATCCCATACTCTTCACATGAACCAACATATGGCCGGGACATCCATGCCGTCCTCCCTGAAACACTTCCGTCCCCGATGAGCTTGAGCCCTGCAGCAAAGATCTGACGCGACCGGTCCATCTTTTCTTTCGGAATATCAAATGTTTGATTTCCCATGAAATAATCCCACATATAATAAATCCCTACTTTTTGGGCAAACCCTCTTCTGGCTGCCTCTTGGTAAAGTGGTTCATTGTCGCTGTCATCTAAATTTCCCATGTCGCAGACTGCTACGATCCCCTGGGATGTGAGAAGATTTCCGAGTGCTACAAGATTTTCGATCTTGTCTTCTTCCTTCTCTTCCGGCATGAATGGAAGGATCAGATTCCTTGCGTTCTCTTTGAGAACTCCTGTCGGCTCTCCGTTTTCGTCCCGCTCGATCTCTCCCCCTTCCGGGTCCGGCGTGTTCCGGTCGATACCAGCCAGGCGAAGAGCCATACTGTTGACGCATCGGATATGTCCGCATGTGCGGATGATGGATACCGGGGAATCGCTGCAGCCTCGATCCAGATCATATCTGTTGACAGAGCGCTTTTCCGCAAATTTTCCTTCGTCGTATCCCCAGCCTTCAATCCACTGTCCTGGCTTTTGCCGTTCTCTTACATGTGTGATCTCCTGAATCAGCTCTTCGATAGAATGGACCTTCGGAGGAAGGGCAGATATTTTCTTGCTGAAATCCGCCAGCATGACCGGGTGCATGTGGGCATCCACAAATCCCGGCAGAACACAGGCTCCTGCAAGATCTACCGTCCTGTCGTTCTCTTTGTATCCACAGTCTTTTGTATTTTCTTCCTTCCCTGTCCACACAATGCGGCCGTTCTCCACAATCATAGTGTCGACAAAAGAATGGTTTTCATCGGCTGTGAAAATTTTTCCGTTTCTGTATTTTACTCGCTGGTTTGTTTTTTCTGCCATTTGTCTACCCCTGTTTTCTTCTTTTTATAACTTTTAGCCTTGTAAATTCTTCTCTTTCTTTTTCTTCCAGGGCGTTGCTGATACTGTATACCAACTTGGAATACATTGGAATCGTAATATTCTGAAGAGCATTGGCGCGCTTCTGTGTCTTCTTGATATTGCTGGCAAGACGGTATGCGGCATTCTCCACCATGGAGAGTTTGACTGTCAGATCTTTTACCTTCCGAAATGCTTCCAAAGCCTGATCCACCGACTCTTTTGTCGTGCTGAAAGCATAGGTTGGAACCGGTGTCTGAGGCGTATACTTTACATGTGGGATTTCTGTCCCCATGATACTTCTCGTCTGTATGACGATGGAATCCTCGATCGGCACTGTGTAGGCGATCTGGGATACGGTATTGATTCCATTTTCAATGTTGGCTCTCTGCAGACACTGATACGCGTGGGTAAAGGTACTGTCGATCTCTTCCTGGATCGTGCGTGCCTGGTCGATGAGCTCCATCAGCTCCCGGATGAGGATATTTCGTTTTTTGTCCATCAGCTCATATCCCTGCTTTGCCAGCTGAAGGGAATTTTTTGCCAGCATCAGGTTCCCTTTTGTAGGAAATGTACGCGGATCCACATCATCACCCCTTTATTTATTCGCAATGGATCCCGGACTTGCACTTGTCGTGACCCCTTCATCTCTTTTAGTTGGATGATAATACTTGTCCAGAATCTTTGTATTGACACGGTCCAGTTCTTCTCTCGGAAGCCTGCCCAAAAGCTCCCATCCCAAATCCAATGTCTCCTCTATCGTCCGGTTTTCCTCCATCCCCTGCCCGATATATTTCTCTTCGAATTCCTTTCCGAAAGCCAGGTATTCTTTGTCGATAGGAGACAGTTCATCTTCTCCGATAACGGATGCAAGATTTCTTGCATCTCCTACTTTCGCATAGGCAGAGAAAAGCTGGTTTGCCAGATCCTGATGATCTTCTCTCGTGTAACCCTCCCCGATACCGTCTTTCATCAGACGGGAAAGGGACGGAAGTACACTGATGGGCGGATAGATGGACTGGCCGTTCAGGTTCCGGTCAAGAACGATCTGTCCTTCCGTAATATATCCGGTTAAGTCCGGGATCGGATGGGTAATGTCGTCGTTTGGCATAGTCAGGATCGGAATCTGTGTCACAGAACCTTCCACTCCGCTCACGATACCGGCACGTTCATAGAGAGAAGCCAGCTCACTGTATAAGTAACCCGGAAATCCCTTTCTGCTTGGGATCTCTCCTTTTGAGGAAGAGACTTCACGCATGGCCTCAGCAAAGGAAGTCATATCCGTAAGGATCACAAGGATGTGCATGTTCTGCTCAAATGCCAGATACTCAGCCACCGTAAGGGCGACTTTCGGCGTGATGAGACGCTCTACCACCGGATCGTTGGCCAGATTCAAAAACATAGCCACGTGGTCGGCGACACCGCTTTCTTCAAATGTCCTCCGGAAAAAATCCGCCACGTCATGTTTGACTCCCATAGCCGCAAAGACGATGGCAAACTCTTCCCCGGACTCTTCTCCCAGGGAAGCCTGCTTTACGATCTGGGCTGCAAGCTGATCGTGCGGAAGCCCGTTTCCAGAGAAAATCGGAAGTTTCTGTCCTCGAATCAGCGTTGTAAGTCCATCAATAGCAGAAATCCCAGTTCGGATATAGTTTCGCGGATATTCCCGTTTAACCGGATTCAGCGGAAGTCCGTTCACATCCCGCTTAAGTCTTGACGGGATCGGCCCCAGGTCATCGATGGGCTGGCCGATTCCGTTGAAAGTCCTTCCAAGCATTTCTTTTGACAGAGCAATCTCCATCGGATGCCCTGTAAGTCTCGTGTGGGTATTTCGAAGAGACATCCCTTCGGATCCTTCAAACACCTGGATGACCGCTTTATCTTCATACAGTTCGATGATACGTCCGATCCTCCGCTCTGTACCATTGATGACGAATTCCACGATCTCATCGAAAAATGCATCCTGAACCCCTTCGAGTACGATCAGGGGGCCGTTGATGCTGCTTAATCCAAGATATTCGATTGGCATAGTTTTCATTTCCCCCTTTTATGCATTCTTTTCCAATACGTTCTGATAAAACGTATCGATATCGCGCCGGTACTGAGCGAACATTTCAAGCCGGTCGTTTGGCACATCGTACTTGATGGAGATGACCCGTTCAAAGATCGGTTCCGATTTCAGCACGGACATTGGATGCCCCATTGTCACAAGCGCTCTTGCCTGTTTATAAAGATACAGGATTGTATCCATCATCAAAAACTGTTTTTCCATAGATACGCACGTGTCGTCTTTGTGGAATGCGTTCTGCTGCAGAAATCCCAGACGAATAACTCTCGCGATCTCAAGGATCAGCTTCTGGTCGTCCGGCAGCACATCGCTTCCTATCAGCTTTACGATCTCCAAAAGGCTGCTCTCCTGATTCAGGAGAGCCATCAGTCTGTTCCGATAGTCTACAAACTTCGGCGATACATTGTCCTGATACCAGTGTGAGAGATCCTGCAGATATTCACTGTAGCTTGTAAGCCAGTGGATGGCAGGGAAATGTCTTGCGTAGGCAAGGCTTTTATCAAGCCCCCAGAAGCAGCGCACAAATCGCTTCGTATTCTGTGTGACCGGCTCGGAAAAATCGCCCCCCTGAGGGGAGACTGCCCCGATGATGCTGACCGATCCTTTCGTTCCGTTTAAATTCTGCATCATTCCGGCACGTTCGTAAAATGCAGAAAGCCGGGAGGCCAGATAAGCCGGGAATCCTTCTTCCGCCGGCATCTCTTCCAGACGGCCAGAGAGCTCCCTGAGCGCTTCCGCCCACCGGGAAGTGGAGTCCGCCATGATGGCGACATCATACCCCATATCCCGGTAATATTCCGCCAAAGTAAGTCCGGTATAAATGCTTGCCTCACGGGCCGCTACCGGCATATTGGAAGTATTTGCGATCAGAGTCGTCCGGTCCATCAGAGGATTTCCGGTACGCGGATCCGTAAGTTCTCCAAACTCTTCCAGTACCTGTGTCATTTCATTTCCACGTTCCCCGCATCCGATGTAGATAATAATATCTGCATCCGACCATTTTGCGATCTGATGCTGGGTCATCGTCTTCCCGGTACCAAATCCGCCCGGGATGGCAGCTGTTCCGCCCTTTGCGATAGGAAACATCGTGTCGATGATCCGCTGACCGGTTATGAGAGGCACAGAAGCCGAAAATCTCCGACTGACTGGTCTCGGTGTCCGGATTGGCCACTTCTGCGCCATCGGAATTTCCACTGTCCGACCGGTTCCCGGGTCGATGGCAATGAGCGGTTCTTCGATCGTGTAAGCGCCATCTTCCTTGACAGACACAACGGTTCCGTGCAGATGCGGAGGGATCATACATTTGTGGACGATAGCTCTTGTCTCCGGTACTTCCGCAAAGATATCTCCTCCGTTTACATAGTCCCCTTCTTTTATCGTAAAATGGGTTTTCCATTTCTTTGTCTTATCCAGATTGTCTACCGACACTCCTTTTGTGATGAATGCACCGCCTGTCTCGGAGATTTTTTCAAGAGGACGCTCGATACCGTCAAAAATATTGTTCAGGATACCTGGCGCCAAAATGACTGACACTGCATCCCCGGTAGCGATGACTTCCTCTCCCGGCCGAAGCCCGGATGTCTCTTCATATACCTGAATGGTTGTCCGGTCTTTGTCAAGGGCGATGACCTCCCCTACAAGACGCTCTTTTCCTACATAGACCATCTCCGACATCTCAAACCCGGTATTTCCCTTCAGATAGATGACAGGTCCGTTGATCCCGTATATAATTCCTGTCTTACTCAATGTCATCACCTCCCGAGAAAATAAACTGGTCGTATTCATTGCGCAGAGCAGTCCTGAAAGAATGGTCGATCAGGATATTTCTCCCCCGGATCACAGCGCGGATTCCTCCGATAAAATCTTCCTGGCTTACCGTAAGGAACGTCCCGCTCTTTACTTCCAGCTCTTCTTTCATCTCCACGTCCGAAGGATTGATATATAAGGTAAGCTCCTCCCGCCCGGCAAACTCCACGGATTTTCGGATGCATCGTAACAAAAATTCCTTGTAGCTTTCCGTCTTCATGTACTCCTCTGCCATCTTCATGACTTCCCGGAAAATCTTATCTTTTAACTCTTGCTGCACCCTCCCTTCTTTCCGTTTCAGGTTGAGCTGCGCTTTGGCCATAGCCTGATTTTTCTGCTGCTTCGCATTGGTCGTCTCTGCCTTAATGCGAGTCTCCATCTGCCGGATCGCTTCCACCTTGTGGTCCTGTAATACCTTCTCAAGAGCGGTACGGTAGGAACTGATGATATCATTTCCTTCCGCTCTCGCCTCCTCCATGGAAGTGACCCTGAGCTGTTCGATTTTTTCTTCTAATGTCAAAAGGAATCCCTCCTTTTATAATTTCAGTCCGATCGCTTCGGTAATATACGATGTGATAAAGTCTTTGCTGCGGCCGGTTCCGTGCCTGTCCGGGATCTCTACAAGAAGCGGCATCTTTCTCTCCAGACGGAATTCATCGATGATGTCCGGAAATTCCCTTCCGAATTTCTCTGTCAGAAGAACGATGCCTACTGTCTTATCTTTCAGGACGTTCTGGAGCGCATCGTAGAGCTCCCCTCGCTCATGTACGACGACTCCATCCACGCCCGCCAGACGCATCCCTGTGTACGTGTCGACATTATCACTGATCAAAAACATCTTCATGGCTTAAAGCTGCCCAAGGATCATGAAGGAGATGATAAGCCCGTACAGGCACACACCTTCTGCAAGTCCTACGAAAATGAGCGACTTACCAAGCACACTGGAGTCCTCACTGATGGCTCCAAGCGCTGCACTTGCCGCGCTCGCCACGGCAATACCGCCGCCGATACAGGATAAACCGGTTACCAGAGCGGCTGCGATATACCCAAGTCCCGTCGCCATAGAAGATGCCTGAGCAGCTGACTGCGCTGCTTCTACCGGTTGCCCAGTAAACATCATAATGGCTCCCACAAGACATGCTCCAAAGAAAAAGAACACATTCACACCGAGGGCACATTTGTAACGCCCTTTGTTTCGCTCCCCTATCAGATAGTATCCGAAGGGAATCACAATACTTAATATCAATGCTGCTATCAAAATCAGTTTGGCTGCAAGAGTCATAATAAGCTCCTCCTTTAATTTTTCTTTTTGCTATATGGTTGAAATACTCTCCCGCTTCCTTTATAAAACCTGCTGAACATCTCGTAATATTCCAAACGGAGTACCTGGATTCCTACGACCAGCCCCTCCATCAGGCAGACGAAAAGGTTTCCAAACACGATGATTACCCAGTTTGTATTTCCATCTTCCACACCTGCCAGCATCAGCACGACCTCCATCATGGCCGCATGGCTGACGGCAAACGCTCCGATACGAACAAAGGACAGCGTATTGGAAAAATAGCTCAACAGCGTCTCAAATAATTCAAAAAATCCTTCCACAAGGAACATGGCCTTGCTTTCTTCCATCTTTTCTGCCTTCTTTTTGATCTTGTTGGTCAACGGCGTCTTAAAGAGAATCAGGATAAGCGGTACGCCGAACATCACAAAGAGGACGATACCCGCCGGTGTCTTGTGACCTGACATAAAAAGCGCCACTACGACGATGACCGATGCATAAAACACAAGTCCCGCCACTCCGTTGGCGTCAAACCAGGCGCTCTGGGTATCATGCTCCTTCATGGCGTTGATGATATGGAGTACCATGGCCACCACGATGAGCCCCATCCCAAAAGCAATAGACACGATGAATACGGTATTCAGCTTTCCGACAAACGGCAGCGTTGTCATATGGTCGATGGGCCTAAGCCAGAGCGGCTCGATCAAGTCTTCAAATCCGAATATACTTCCGAACATAAATCCGAATATAGTGGAAAAAATCCCCGCGGTAGCGATGATCCCGGCAAGCGGCGCCTTCTTGAAGTGATAGATGAGCGCCCCTGCAATAACGAGGAGAAGGCCTTGCCCCACGTCCCCGAACATCACACCGAAAATAAACGAGTATGTGATGCCCACAAAGATCGTCGGATCCAGCTCATTATGTGCCGGCAGTCCGTACATTCCCACAAACATTTCAAATGGCTTAAACAGTTTTGGATTGTCAAGCTTTGTCGGCGGTTCCCCGAAATAGCTGTCATGGTCATCTTCCACAACGACGAAAACCTTGTCGTCATTTTGTGCCTCTGCCATGAATTTTTCCACATCATCCTCCGCCATCCAGCCGCACAGGATATAGTAATCTTCTTTTTTATCCTTTACTTTGGCAGCCACCTTGCGGACGTCGAAATTGTGAGCCAGCTCCTCAAGTCTTTTCTTTGCCGCTACAAGCTTCGGCGCCTCCTTGACAAGCATCTCTTCCGTCTGGCGATCCAGATCCGTCATTTCTTTTTGGATCTCAAAGATCTCCTGTGTAAGTTTTCTGCATGCCTCGTCTGGGGTTCCCTGATAATCCGGCGGAATCTCGATTCTTTCAAAATGGAGGGAACGGAAGACCGCGTCCGCTTTCTGGATTTTTGCCGGCGCAGCAAAATATGCCCCGTACACAAAATTGTCATCCTGTTCCCCTTTTACAAATATAGCCTCCAGATCGTGAAGCAGATATTTCTCTAACTTCTGATACTGTTCTGCCGGGAGCTTTCCGAATCGGTAAGCAATGTATTTGTAATTCATGACCGCACCCAAATCCCCGTTAAGAGGGCGAAACGGCTCGATCACTCTTTGCTTTGTTTCCTTCTCCTCCCGCTTCTTCTTCAGTGTGTCCTGTTTTGCCTGAACCTTCAGGTACTCATCATTGGTGGTCCGGATCAGCTCAAAGATTTCATTGAGCCCCATACTGTTATCCGGCACGATATCCTCCGGATCACTCAGGTATCCCACAAACTGCGTTGCCTTAAGGAGCGCGTCCTTATATGGATTCGTCTCCACGAAAGGCCGAAGATTGTCCACTGTCTTTAGTTCGGACAGCGCTGATTCAAGCTGTATCTCGTATCTTGACAGATAAAGATCCATCACACGGTCGATATCGTTCTGCGGTCCGGATATATTGACGAATTTCATTTTTACAATCATGTCTTCTTCCCTCCTGCATACACTGCGATCTCATCCGGAGCAACGCCATAGCGCACACTCTCCATCACGGTAGTAAGTTTGCGAAGCTCCTCCTCTTTCAGGAACAGGTACGTATTGATAGAAGCGATGGAATACGGATTTCTTCTTCTGTCTGCCATATACAGATGATACAGACAGTCAGCATAGATTTTATCCACCGTCAGTTCCTTTCCGAAATCATAATGTCTGGCGTAACTTGTCTTTTGAAGCGCCTTCCAGAATTCCTCCAGAGACGGAGCCTCCACCATCTCCTTCATCAACTCCGTACTTATCTTATATTGGATCGGGATCAGGAGCGAATAAATATCCGCAGGCGGCAGGCTGAAATACTTTTTCGAACGGTAGATCCATTCGATATTCAGCATATTGATCTGAGCTCCGTAGTCCCTTGTGAAAATCTCAAGTTCTTTCTTTTTCAGAATCTTCTTTTTTTCTTTCCACATCGCTGTAAAATAATAAAGATTCAATGCCAGATCATAGTCAAAAAGTGTCGCCGCCTTTCCGTCTCTTAACATCTTTAGTGTCCGATAATATTCTGTCCCTTTTAGATTTTCGATCACTTCATCCGTCGTCCTGGAATGGATCAGCTTCTCTATGGAAATCTGGGAATACCGGTCAAAAAAATCTTTTTTATAATTCAGGTCAAACGGCTCCTTGTAGTGATTGATGACGATCCTCAGACAGTAATTGATGAGCTCTACCTCATATTTCTTCAGATAAAGCTTCAAAAACTTCCGCTGCTCCATCCCGGAAAACCGGTAGATTTTCATATAATCCCGATACAGGGACAAGACGAGCATCTTTTCTATATTTCCTCTGTGGATCAGGGATGGATCCATTGTCTCCAGTACCTGGCCATAAGTAGAATGCTGAACCAGGTATGCCACAACTTCGGGAACACTTCCCATGGCCATAATTTCATCAAACTGCTCTTTCTTTATGAGCTTTGCCTCCATGGCCCGGAGCTTTGTGACAATCCCACTGTAAGCAAGTAAATTTCCCATAGGCTACACCTCTGTGATCCGCTGTAAGATCTCCTTCGCATACTCTGTATGCCGCGTCTCATATTCGTCCTGAAGCGACATGATAAGATCCGAGCTTGCGCTTTCCTGTCCATCCAGCATCGTCTTTTTATCTCTTTCCAGTTCCTCCTGGATCTTCTTTATCTTCTCGTTTGTCTTTTCCTCAAGTTCGCGGTCAAATTCTTTCCGGCGCTCTTCAAACTCTCTGTCCAGCTCTTCCTTCTCCTTCTCCGCATGGGAAACGATGGCCGAAGCAGCCACCTCGATTTCTGTCAGTTTGTCAATTACAGAATCCATAAAAAGCCTCCTTTTTGTATGAATTGCCGATATACTTAATCATACAACTTTCCACTGAAAATGCAACCACTATTTTGGATGGCCCATCTGTCCCCCTCTTACTGTAAGATTCTGGACAAGAAAACAAAGATTTGATATCCTTATTTCGTAATGTTATCTCAGGAGGGTTAAAATTTATGGACAAGAAGATTTTGATCGTGGACGACGAACAGGCCATCGCCGACCTCGTGGAGCTGTACCTCGCCAACGAAGGCTATCAAATCTTAAAATACTATAACGGAAACGATGCGCTGGCCTGTATCGAGAAAGAAGATTTGTCCATGGCAATCCTGGATGTCATGCTGCCGGGTGTGGACGGATATCAACTTCTCCGAAAAATCCGGGAACATCATTTCTACCCGGTCATCATGCTGACTGCCAAATCCCAAGATACAGATAAAATCCTGGGTCTGACAATCGGGGCCGATGACTACATCACGAAACCGTTCAATCCGCTTGAGCTGGTTGCCCGTGTGAAAACTCAGTTTCGCCGCTACGAACGATATAATCACGCGGAAACCATGGGAACACAGCCTCCGGAAGATCACAGCATTGACATCCGGGGGTTAAGTATCGACAAAGATTCCCACAAATGTTCTCTTAATGGGAATCCGCTCTCACTCACTCCCCGTGAATTCTCCATACTCTGGTATCTCTGCCAGAACCGGGGACGTGTCATCTCCTCAGAGGAGCTTTTCGAACATGTGTGGGGAGAAAAATTTCTGGACAGCAACAATACGGTCATGTCGCATATCGGGCGCATCCGGGAAAAGATGAATGATTCCGGACGCAGGCCAAAATATATCAAAACTGTATGGGGAGTGGGGTATCAAATTGAATAATCAAAACACAACGACTCTGGCAAGTCAGCTCCGCCGCCGGCTGCTGCACCGGTTTATCTTTTCCTACATATTGTATGTAGGCACAGGCGGCCTCATATTTCTTCTTGTGTACTGGTATTACCATACGGTCATCTGGATGGGTTGGGAACCATTTTACCTGTTTGTCTCCACACTGGAACGTTTTCGGGAAATCCTGCTGTTTCTCTACTTGTCAGTAGGCGCCCTGATTTTCGGTACGTATTACCTGTCCAAATCCTGTGCTTACCTCACAGAACTTCTCAATGCCTCCGACTCACTCTGGAGGGATTCGGACACACCTGTCACTATGTCGGACGACCTGCGCGAGGCCGCACTGCATATGAATGAAGTCAGAATGAATATCAAAAACAGTCAGCAGGCCGCGGCGGAAGCCGAGCAGCGGAAAAACGACCTTGTCGTCTATCTGGCGCATGATCTGAAGACCCCTTTGACCTCTGTCATCGGATATCTGACTCTCCTGTACGATGAGAAAGAGATTTCCCCTGCACTCCAGGACAAGTACCTATCCATCGCACTTGAGAAAGCCGAACGGTTGGAAGATCTGATCAACGAATTTTTTGACATTACCCGGTTCAATCTTACTCATCTTTCCCTTGATCTGAGCCGGATCAATCTGACACGGATGCTGGAGCAGACGGTCTACGAGTTTGCGCCGATGTTTTCGGAAAAGCATCTCGACTATACACTTTCGGCTCCACCAAATCTGTCTTTTGTGTGTGATCCCGATAAACTGCAGCGAGTCTTCGATAATCTCCTGCGCAATGCGGTCAATTACAGTTTTTCAGACACTGTCATACAGATCAGCCTGACCCGGGAAGAGAATACACTGATCCTGACCGTACAGAATGAAGGTCCTACAATTCCTCCAGAAAAACTGGAACGAATCTTCGAACAGTTCTTCCGTCTGGACAGCGCCCGTACTTCGCGAAGCGGAGGTTCCGGTCTCGGCCTTGCCATCGCCCGAGAAATCGTAGAGCTTCATAACGGTACGATTACGGCAGAAAGCCATGACCAACTCATCATCTTCCGTGTCGTCCTGCCATGTTCTTAAGAAAATCGTGAGAATTTCGCAGGAAAAAAGACGTGTTTCCTTTTATGAATCTGAGAAAATAAAATACAGCATTCTGATATAGTAAAAGCGTGCTCTGAAGATCCTTTGAAAACCGATCTTTAGACACGCCTTTTCTATCAAAATTATGAAATTCAAAAAGTTTCGCCTTTCCATCTGAGGCGATCCAAATACACAGAAAGGAAACACATTTATGAGTACCAAACATTCTTATTACGACTACCACCCAAATTATAGAAAGGATTCCGACCGAAGACGTCCCACTTCCGATATCCGCCGCAAACGCATCAAACACCGCCGGCATCGGTTCCTGCACTTTATCTTTCCGATGCTCTGCCTGATCCTGCTTCTAGCCGCTTGCGCCTCCTTCATCCTGGAACACAGTCTGAACACGGGCACAGGCTTCCTTAAAAGTTCCTTCTTTGGCGGAAATCCATCCAATCAGGTACGGCGCTACGCTGAAAGAAATGGGCTGAGCCTTTCGGATTATCCTCAGAATCTCATCGATCTGTACGAACGTAATCCGGAGACAAAAGACTTCGTCTTCGAATATCCGCTCAAAAAAGATGCATCTCCATCCATCGATCTTGGCGGACTTTCCACCTCTTCCGTACCGCTCCTGATGCAGTGGGATCAGCGCTGGGGGTATGAAGAATACGCCGGAGATCTCTTTGGCCTTACCGGCTGCGGCCCAACCTGCCTGTCCATGGCAGCGATTTACTTGACCGGCGATACTTCCATGAACCCAAAATGGATGGCCGATTTTGCCACTTCCTACGGGTACGCCTCCGAAGGAAATGGATCCGCTTGGACTCTCTTCTCGGAAGGCGCCCGTAAGCTTGGACTGGACGTGACTGAGATCCCTATGGACGAGCAGCGTATAGCCGACAATTTAAACGTCGGCAACCCTATCGTTGCTTCCATGGGGAAAGGCGATTTTACGACCTCCGGACATTTCATCGTCCTGACTGCATACAAAGACGGCCAGCTGAAAGTCAACGATCCAAACAGCAAGGAGAATTCCGAAAAACTGTGGGACTATGATCAGATCAGCGGACAGATCCGCAACCTCTGGGTGCTCAGAAATTAGAAACTGGCTTTTATTTTTCCTCCAGCGTCCACCCATGGTCATTGTGATAGATCATCTGCCGCGTCATGCCGCCGTCGATACAAATATTCTCTCCTGTTATGAAACCAGCTTTCTCCGAACATAAAAACAGCACCATATTGGCGATATCCAGCGGGGTTCCTACACGCCCCGCCGGATGCTGTCTTGCATCCGCTCCTTCATATGGAGTAAAGTCGGTATCGATCCACCCTGGAGAAATAGAATTGACCCGCACTCTCCCTGCAAGGCTTACAGAAAGGGCGTGCGTCAGCGCAGAGATTCCACCTTTTGCCGCAGTATAGCTCTCTGTCTGAGGCTGGCTCATCCGATCTCTGGAAGATGAGATATTGACGATCGCAGACTCAGGTGTGAAATATGGCAAAAACAGTTTGGAAAGATAGAAGGGCGCAGTCACTCCCACCCGAAGTGCATAATTAAACTCTTCATACGAACAGGACTCAATGCCTTTCATCAGCGGCAGCGCATTGTTGATGAGGTAATCCACTTTCCCGTAATCATAGATTACCTTTTCTGCAAAAGCCCGCAAGGTCGCTTCCTCTGCCACATCTCCGGTAAAATATTCATTTGGCTGTTTATCGATCACGCATACATGCGCCCCATTTTTTATAAACTCATCGGCAATACACTTTCCGATTCCCTGTGCGGCTCCTGTGATCACGACAACTTTACCTTTAAACATAAATTTCCTTCTTCCTTCTGTATAATAAATTTATCCAATATGATATAACCAACACTTTTTCTTGTCAACTATATGAAAAGGACACCTTTCTAAAATTTCTTTTAGAAAAAGTGTCCTCATAATATCTTCTATTTACTTAAACTGGATTGACTGCAGTCTTTGCTTTCTAGTACAGCTTCGCACCTGCCGGAATCCGGTCATCTACCATCAGAAGGTTCAGGCCTTCATGTCCGTCTTCTTCATGGACTGCTGAGATCAGCATTCCGCAGGAATCAATCCCCATCATCTTTCTCGGCGGAAGGTTCACAATAGCGATTGCCGTCTTTCCGATGAGTTCTTCCGGTTCATAATACTCATGGATTCCGCTCAGGATCACACGGTCTGTGCCTGATCCGTCATCCAGAACAAACTTCAGAAGTTTCTTGCTTTTTGGCACTGCCTCACACTCTTTGATCTTCACTGCACGGTAGTCTGATTTCGCAAATGTCTCAAAATCTACCATTTCTTCAAAAAGAGGTTCGATCTTTACTTTGGAGAAGTCGATTTTTTCTGCCTTCACTTCCTCTGTCTTGGCAGCCTGCGCTGTTTTCTTCGGCGCCGGGGAACCGCCCAGAGTCTTCATTGTCGGGAAGAGCAGTACGTCTCTGATGGCTGCGGAATCTGTAAGCAGCATGCACATTCTGTCGATTCCAAATCCGATTCCACCTGTCGGCGGCATTCCGATCTCCAGCGCATTGAGGAAGTCTTCGTCTGTCGTGTTGGCTTCTTCGTCTCCCTGTGCAAGAAGTTCTTCCTGCGCTTTGAAACGTTCTCTCTGATCGATCGGGTCGTTCAGCTCTGAGTAAGCGTTCGCCATTTCCCATCCGTTCATAAAGAATTCGAAACGCTCTGTATATTCCGGATTTTCCGGTTTTTTCTTTGTGAGCGGAGAAATCTCAATCGGATGATCCATGACAAATGTAGGCTGGATCAGATGTTCTTCCACGTATTCTTCAAAGAAGAGGCTTAAGATATCGCCTTTCTTATGTCTTTCTTCAAATTCGATTCCCTTTTCTTTTGCCAATGCTTTTGCTTCTTCAGTCGTTTTGATCTCATTGAAATCAACGCCTGCGTATTTCTTAACTGCGTCTACCATAGTAATACGTTCAAACGGCTTTCCGAGATCCATCTCTACTCCGTTGTATGTGATCTTTGTCGTACCGAGCACGTCCTGCGCAACATGGCGGTAAAGATTTTCTGTAAGATCCATCATGCCGTGATAATCCGTATATGCCTGATAGAGTTCCATCAAGGTAAATTCCGGATTGTGGCGCGTATCAAGCCCTTCGTTTCGGAACACACGTCCAATCTCATATACACGTTCCATTCCGCCTACGATGAGACGTTTCAGATACAATTCCAGAGAAATGCGGAGCTTAAAATCTTCGTCCAGCGCATTGAAATGTGTTTCGAACGGTCTGGCTGCTGCTCCACCTGCATTGGCAACAAGCATCGGTGTCTCCACTTCCATAAATCCCTGTCCATCCAGATATTTACGGATGCTGCTCAAGATCTTTGATCTCTTGATGAATGTATCTTTTACTTCTCTGTTCATGATAAGATCGACATATCTTTGTCTGTATCTTGTATCTGTATCAGTAAGTCCATGGAATTTTTCCGGGAGAATCTGAAGGCTCTTGGAGAGAAGCTGCACCTTCTCGGCGTGGATGGAGATTTCCCCTGTCTTTGTCTTGAACACAAAACCTTTGATACCTACGATATCGCCGATATCAAACTTTTTGAAATCTTTGTAATCCTCTTCTCCGATACTGTCTCTTGCAACATAAGACTGGATATTTCCCTCCAGGTCCTGAACATTACAGAAAGAAGCTTTTCCCATAACACGTTTCTGCATGATACGTCCTGCTATCGATACCTGTTTATTTTCCAGCTCCTCAAAATTGTCCTTGATCTCCTGGCTGTGATGTGTCACATCGTATTTTGTGATAAGGAACGGATCAGCTCCTCTTGCCTGAAGATCAGCCAGTTTTTCACGGCGTACCTTTCTCAAATGGTTAATGTCCTGCTCCTGTACATTCTTCTGCTGTTCTGCCACTTCTTTCACTCCTTTTCGCATTCAATCCTTCTATACATATGAATTTATATATACTGTAAGAAAAAGTTTGTCCGGATCATTCATTCTTAAATCGAACGTTCAATCTTCAATACTTTGTATTTGATTTCTCCTGCCGGTGTCTCCACTGTAACAACATCTCCGACTTTTTTACCCATCAGCGCCTGTCCGACCGGTGATTCATTGGAAATCTTTCCCTGCAGGCTGTTCGCTTCTGTGGATCCTACGATTTTAAATTCGATCTCTTCATCAAATTCATCATCGTGTACAAGAACTGTACATCCGATATTGATCTTTTCGAGATCCACTTCTTCTTCTACAACTACTTCTACATTTTTCAGAATTTTTTCCAGCTCGTCGATACGCGCTTCGATATCTCTCTGCTCATCTTTCGCTGCATCATATTCTGCATTTTCAGACAGGTCTCCCTGCTCTCTGGCTTCTTTGATCTTTCCTGCCACTTCTTTTCGTTTTACAACCTTCAGATTTTCCAGCTCGTCTTCCAGCGCTTTTAAGCCGGCATACGTCAAAATCGTTTTCTTTTCTTCCATCACAATTACCTTCCTTACAAATGGATATAGGCAGCTTTTAGCTGCAAAATTTCATAAAATATTCTACTTCCGTAATTTCAATATTATACATAACCATCTCCGGCATGTCAAGATTTACGCAGGATTCTGCCACTATTCATGCAGTTTTTCAAAGAGCAGTTTTTCAAGCTCTTCATAGCTTTCCACCTGGTTGATCTCCGCTCTCAATCTCGCTGAGTTCGGGAAACCTGCAGTATACCACGCCACATGTTTTCTCATTTCTCGAATCGCTGTATAGTCGCCTTTGCATTCCATCTGGAGTTTTGCATGGCGCAGCATCATCTCTCTTACTTCTGTCACAGATGGCCTGGCAAGTTTCTCCCCTGTCTCTTCATAGTGGATCAGCTCCTGAAAAATCCACGGATTCCCCTGCACCGCACGTCCTACCATGATTCCGTCGCACCTGGTTTCGCTTACCATTCGCTCTGCATCTTCCCCGGAAGAGACATCTCCGTTTCCGATGACCGGTATAGACACAGCTTCTTTAACTTGCCTTATAATATCCCAGTCTGCCTTGCCGGAATAGTATTGTTCTCTTGTCCTGCCGTGTACGGCCACCGCCGCCGCACCTGCGTCTTCGATGATCCTGGCGATTTCCACCGCATTGACGCTGTCATCATCAAATCCCTTCCGTATCTTGACTGTTACCGGTTTTTCTATCGCTTTCGCCACCTTAGATACGATTTCATGGACAAGGGCTGGATTTCGCATCAGCGCGGATCCCTCGCCATTCTTCACAATTTTAGGCACCGGGCAGCCCATATTGATATCCAAAATTGCAAACGGCAGTTCTTCTATCTGCTTTGCGATCTCACTCATGATATCCGGATCCGATCCGAAAAGCTGGAGTGACACCGGGCTCTCTTTTGGATGAATTTCGAGAAGACTTTTCGTATTCCTGTTTTTATATAAAATCGCTTTGGCACTTACCATCTCCATGCATAAAAGACCTGCGCCCTGCTCCTTACAGAGCAGACGAAAAGAAAGATCCGTCACTCCCGCCATCGGCGCCAGAATATAACGGTTCTCCAGTTCCACATTTCCGATTTTCAGTTTTTTCATCTCGTACTTCCCCTACTCTTGTTTTTCATCCAGGTCTTCGCCAAGGAAAAATACCTTGTAGTAAAGCTGAAGGGATTCCAGCAAATCTGCCTTCGTCCTCTGAAGCTCTTTGATCTTTAACGCGCTCCCGATATCGTCAAACATGGCGTCCCCCTCCTTGGAAGTTACCTCAAAGCAAAGGGAGCCATCCTCTTCATATACAAGTGTGAGGATACCGCCCACATCGTGTACATAAAGCACACACATAATCTTGAGCTCATCTTTGATATGATCCGGCAGATTGTCAAAATCCGGATTTAAATAATACTTTTCTTCATATGAGTTTGCGCCACACAATACAATTTTCTCTTCGTACATATCCATCTCCTCTATTTTCTATTCTTACATTCTTTAGATTATTCTCAAATATATCCATAAACTCCCCGAACGGAAACTTCCCCGGAATCCACTTCCCGAAGATTTCCTCCGTCGGTCTTTACAATCAAAGCTCCTGTCTTTGAAATACCGAGCGCTGTTCCTTTCCATTCATGTCCCGGCTCCAGAACACAGACAGTCTCTCCCCTGTTCACAAGAGCAGCTTCGTACTCGTCTTTTATGAAAGCAAGCGACTGCTCTTTACAGAATTGTATGTAAAGCTGTTCAAATTCTTCAAGGACACGACACACCAGTGTTTCCCTGGGCACATCCTGTCCCGTCTCCAGCCAAATGGAAGTCGCCTTCTCTGCAAGCTCCTCCGGAAACTCTCTCTGGTTACAGTTGATACCAACTCCGATCAGCACATAGTCCACCGCTCCCTGTACGACACTCATTTCTGTAAGAATACCGCAGATCTTTCGGCCCCCAATCACGAGGTCATTCGGCCACTTGATTCCAACCTCCACATGGCAGACTCTGCGTACTGCACGGGTTACAGCACATGCCATCAAAAGCGTCAGCATCGGAGCCCTGTCTGGCAGAAAATCCGGCCGCAAAAGCACTGTCATATAAATATTCTCCCCCGGCAAAGACAACCACGAACGCCCCCGTCTCCCACGCCCTGCGGTCTGCTGCTCCGCCAAAACGACCAAGCCCTCGCCGGCCCCACTCCTGGCAGCTTCCTTAACCCGCATATTTGTCGAATCTGTCTCCTCATATACAACCAACTCACGGCCAAACCTGTCTGAACAAAGCAAAAGAGAAATCAGTCCCCTCTTCATCACACAAAACGCCTCCAATCAACCACTGTGTGATATTATAGCATACTATGTTGAAAAATAAAACGGGGACGTGTTCCGACTTGTCGGAACACGTCCCCGTACCTTGCAGTTGCGTTTCTTATGCAACTTTTTTATTTCTGTCGTTTTCTTTCTATTTTGATTTTTTCTTGTTTTTCATCTTGTGATCAATTTTTTCTTTATTCTTCCCCGAGTGTTGCGACCATAACAGCTTTTATCGTATGTAATCTGTTTTCAGCTTCGTCGAAGACAACCGATGCTTTGCTTTCGAATACATCTTCTGTTACTTCATATCCTTTTACTGCCGGGAGGCAATGCATAAATATAGTGTTTTCTTTTTTGGTTTTTTCCATGAGTTTTCTGTTTACCTGGTATTTGTGCAGGATTGCTTTTCTTTCGGCCGTTTTTTCTTCTTCTCCCATGGAGATCCATACATCTGTATAGATAATATCTGCGCCTTCTACATCGTCCGTATTATCGCTGATGGTTATGGCTGCTCCTGATTCTTGTGCGTATTTCTGACATGCGTCGACGAGTGAGCGCATCGGCCAGAGTTCTTTTGGTGCAATCAGTGTAAAGTCAATTCCAACTTTTACGCACCCTATCATAAGGCTGTTTGCCATATTATTTCTTCCGTCTCCGATGTATACAAATTTCAGGCCTTCAAAATATTCGAATTTTTCCTGGATCGTGAGCAGGTCTGCCAGGACTTGTGTCGGATGGTAGTCATCGGTCAGCCCGTTCCAGACAGGTACGCCGCTGTATTCTGCCAGTGCCTCTACGTGTGAATGGCGAAATCCGCGGAATTCGATGCCGTCGAACATTCTTCCTAATACTCTTGCCGTATCTTCGATACTTTCTTTATGGCCGAGCTGTATCTCATTTCCGCTCAGATAAGTGGGAAATGCTCCTTCATCGTTGGCTGCGACAGTAAAAGCGCACCGTGTTCTTGTAGATGGTTTTTCAAATATCAATGCTATATTTTTCCCTTCCAGCGCATGCCCTTTGATTCCCTGTTTCTTTTTCGCTTTCAGCTTTGCAGCGAGATTAACCAGATATCGGATTTCATCCGGTGTATAATCTTTCAATGTTAAAAAGCTTCTTCCTTTTAAATTCATGTCCAAATCCTCCCTGATTTCTGCCAGCACACGAAGAAAACGCGGTATTGCTACTTTACCTTCCAGTTCCGCATATTTTTTCAGCACCAGTTCCAGCAGTTTCCTTTCTTTATAAATTTGATATTTAGGTATATGAAAATATTTTGCACCGGCTTCCAGCATGGAGAGATACAGAAGTTCATCGTCTGCCCCTAGTGGGAGTTTCAGCACAAACTTAATTTCCCGTTTTTCCTTTTCGCTGATCCCTTTCATCCGCTCTGCATACGCTTCTTTCGGATAGGAGCTGTCGATATAATAAATGAGGCCTTTAAGTCCGTAGATCATCCGTTTCGCATCGTAATATCCGATCTTTAGATTCTGCCGGCTCCTTTTTCCGTGAAATTCCAGAATGCTTCCGAGATTGACCCTCGGGGCGATCTCACATATTTTCGTGTTTTCATCCAGCTTTACTTTTGGTTCTCTCCCAGGCCCGTATATTCGGACTGTGATGATATCTTTGTATCCTCGATTTATCAACGAGTTGAGGGGTACATTATTGATAACGCCTCCGTCCAGATACGTTTTTCCATGCAGAGGTTCATTTTTAAACCCAAGCAGATATGCGCTTGCCAGAAGAAAATCTTCCAAAAGTCCTTCCGGAATATCGTCCAATGTAAGATCCAGTTCTTTCATATCAGAAAGCGAAAAGGTAAGAAGTGAGAAGTCGATCCCTGCATTTCGGATTTTCTCTTCATCGATGACTTCGTGGATCAGATTTCTAAGCGGGGTAATATCAATCCCGCCCTCCTTTACTTTTGCCCATACTTCTCTGAAAAGTTCTTTGATAGGCGTCTCTTTCTGAAACAGCCTTTCCATCCAATCATCATCTACATCCATGATTCTTGAAAATGTCATTTTTTCCCAGATGCGCTCTGCCTGATCAACGCTTCCCATGCAGATCAGAGCTCCGTTCAAAGCTCCTACCGATGTACCTGCCACTGCCTTGATCTTAATACCGGCTTCAGCCATCGCTTTCCACGCTCCAATCTGGTACGCGCCTCTTGCGCCGCCTCCGTCCAATACGAGTCCATATTCCTTTGATAAATCGATTACAGGCTTCATGTCTTCACTCCTTATGCATTATATTACTCTTTTTTGCATAAAATTACAATCCATTTTTCTTGTTTTTTACAAAAAAAGATCTTCGTCTGTGTTCAACAAGCTATACTCTCTGAGTTTTCTCGGTTTTGTCTTCTCACACATGTTAATCGCTATAGATTCAGTATACACCGAATTCTCACATAATGTAAAGGGAGCACTTACCATGTAAAGTGCTCCCTTTCTCTTTCTGAATAATTATACAATTTATATATTCTTTCTAACCCCTTAGTGGAACCAATGTGCCCCGATTTTGATTCCTGTATTATTTCCATCCCCGAAATGAAGTGCATTTCCAACCGGGCTTACTCCGGCAAGCGCTTCGCGTGCAGCCTGATAACAAGACGCCGGAATGTTTCCGGATGCAAGGACTCTGTCAAGCTTTCCTGTCATGGCTGGTCCAAACTGTCCTCTCTGATAAATAACTCCTCTGATAGAACTTGCATATCCGGCATTCAATCGGTTCATAACCACAGCTCCCACTGCAACCTGCCCCTGGTACGGCTGGTTTCCTGCCTCACAATAAATCAGTGCTGCAAGAAGATTTTCATCTCCTGCCTGAGCTGCTTGGGCAGCTTTTTGCGCCTTCACAGCTTCCGCGGCTTTTCTTGCTTCTTCGGCCTTTCTTGCTTCCTCAGCCTTTCTCGCCTCTTCGGCTTTTCTTGCCTCCTCAGCTTTTCGAATCTCTTCTGCTTTCTTTACTGCTTCATTTCTTTTCGTCTTTATCTGTTCCGTATATCCGGAAACTGTCTGGGATAACGCCTGTACATTCTCAGCCGCTGCTGCTTCCACAACAGCTCCTTGAGGCGCTTCTGCTATAAGTCCTCCGTCTGCGGCAATAACCTGTACATTCACACTTGCCGTGAGAACTACCGCAGAAAGAATTCCTGCCAGCATTCCTTTCTCAAAATGTCTTTTATGACCAAAATTGGGTTTCATATAATCCTCCTTCTTACCTGATGCAGTTATGTCTATGTAACACTCTGCTCTCTTCGCCATCTTTTGTATGTAATAAATAATACGCATTTTAGTTTTATTTTATTACAAATATTACGAATTTGTTACATAACCTTGCAACGAGGATTATATTAGCAAAATTTCATTGTCTTGTCAACTTTTCTTCCTATTTACGTCATTTTTACCAGTTATTTGCCATATTTTATATCTATTTTTATCTATAATGCACATTTTATATTTTCAGACAACTTCTCTTATTACTATGTTTTTTCTTTCTCACACCTGTTTTTTCCAAAAATACTAGACTACGCTTTGTCACATTAACGTAATATTTCCATCATATTTTAACAAAATATCTAAAGCCTCTTCGCCGCTTTCAGAAAAAGTTTTTTCCGCATAAAAAAACCGCCACTGCCTTTCGCAGTGACGGCTTATATCTCCGCATTTTGGAATGATTATTCCTGAACGTACGGCATCAGGGCAATATGTCTTGCTCTCTTGATTGCTACTGTCAGAGCTCTCTGATGCTTTGCACAGTTTCCTGTGATTCTTCTCGGAAGGATCTTTCCTCTTTCAGAAACGTATTTTCTTAATTTTGCAACGTCCTTGTAATCAATTTCGTTGTTTTCTTTACCACAGAATACGCATACTTTTTTTCTTCTGCGGCTCGGTCTTCTTCTCATCTGAGAATCAGCTTTGTTTGTTTTATCGTAAGCCATCGTTCTTACCTCCAATACTAATTAAATGGTAATTCCTCATCAATTCCGTCCGGGATATTCATAAACCCGTCTCCTGCATCCATACTCGGAGCCTGTGGAGCTGACGAAACCGGGCTTGCCTGATAATGGCTCTGATTTGCTTCACTCACGCTCTTGCTTTCAGCAAATTCCTGCTCTTCTACGACAACTTCTGTCGTATAGACTTTTACGCCATCTTTATTCGTATAACTACCTGTCTGAATGCGACCACAGATTGTGATGCGCATTCCCTGACGGAAATACTTTTCCGCAAACTCAGCTGTTCTTCCAAAAGATACACAACTTATAAAGTCTGCTGTCTGCTCTCCGTCACGTCTGAATCTCCTGTCTACCGCAAGGGTGTACCGCGCAATAGCCAGCGGATTTTCTCCACCTTGAGAATATCTCACTTCAGGATCTCTTGTCAGGCGCCCCATTAAAATTACTTTATTCATAAATTTCCTCTTTTCTTCTTTATGCTTCCTGTTTCACGCATAAATATCTGATCACGTTGTCCATGATGCGAATTCTTTCTTCGATTTCGCCTGGAGTTGTTGTATCAGATTCGAAGTGGATGAAATAATAGTATCCTTCTTTCATCTTCTGAATTTCGTAAGCAAGTCTCTTCTTGCCCCATTCATCAACGTCAGTAACATTTCCACCGAAACGTGTAACTAATGCTTTTACCTTTTCGATCACTTCTGCTCTGGCGTCGTCTTCGATTTTTGCATTGACAACAACAGCTAATTCATATTTGTTCATGTCGTTTGCACCTCCTTATGGTCTTTTGGCTCCCGGTCCTGCTTAACGCCGGGGACAAGGATTATTATAATATATCACAATTTGATACTATATCATGATTTCTCCGGTGTTTCAAGCTTTTTTTGAATTTCTTTTGTATTTTTTTCTACAAGCTTCCTGGCAATCATGATCTGGTGCCCACACCCTTTACATTTCAACCGGAAATCCGCTCCAACCCGAAGAATTTCCCATTCATAACTTCCGCAGGGATGCTTTTTTTTCATCTTTATGGTATCCCCAACCTCAAAATTTACATCCATCATTTTTTCTTCCTCTTTAATTTTGCTGTTCTTCGGCCTTGTATGCCTGCACGATCAGGCGGTCTTCGTTATTGGCCTTTGTACAGGTAGATAACGTCACAACCTGAGCGTCATCCGGCACTTCCACTTTTGTATCATAGAAAGAATGGTCTTTTCCAAACTGTACAAAACTCTGAAACTCCGAAGTATCCGCAAAGGTGGTCTTATAAGCTTCCGAAGTATCTTTGACCTCCCCAACGGCAAAGATCTGATATTTTATCTCCTTCCCATCTGGTGTATAGAGATAAAAATATGGATATTTTTCATAAAAGCTCTGTTCCTTATACTCTTCCAGCTTCCCGAACATAGACTCGCTGTTCATGCGGTGCCCGTAAATAACGCTGTTTTTGTCACTTAGATCTTTATTGTTATATACATTCAGGAATATCGCACCATATGTATTCGGATACCCGGAAATCGTCTTGTCCAGATATTCCTGGTTATCTTTCCCCTGTACGACCGGATAATTGATGATGGACGGCTCATCAAAGCGAATCCATGCAATGATATCCTCGTTTATTTTCCACAATTCTTCAAAATCAACCATATACTTTGGAGTTTCTTCTGCATCACTTGCATTGTCATCGTTATTCGGCTTGATTCCTACCTTGATCAACTGATCGTACTCCTGATCTCCTTTGTGATATCCGTAGTAAATGGAAAACAGTTTATATCCGGATACGCAGAACACAATAATAGCAAGGAGTAAAATCAGAATACTTACAATCCCAAATCGTTTCTTTTCTTGGCGCTTTCTTCTCTGCATTTTCTTCCCTTTTTTCGCCTTTACCGACTTTTCTTCTATGTTCTGCTGGGAAACCTGCCTTTCTTGTACACGTCCCGTTTTCTGCGGATGCTTCGCTCTTTCTTCCTGTGGTCGACTCGGTCCTGTTTCCCGCGTACGTCTTGGTTTTTCTCCCTGCGGTCGTTTTTTCTTTGTCACTTCTGCGTGCCTTGCTCCCTGGGAGTGTTTTACTCCCTCCGTTTCCAGTTTTTTCCTATTTCCTTCCTCTGGGCGGGGCCTGCTCTTTCTTTCTTGTGCCGCACGTTCTCTGTGCTTCTTCGCTTCTTCTGCACGCTCTCTGCGCTTCTTCGCTTCTTCTGCACGCTCTCTGCGCTTCTGCACTTCTTCTGCACGTTCTCTGTGCTTCTTAATCTGTCCCCCGGCCGGCTCCGGTCTTTTCTGCTGGTCCGGCCGGGTTCGAGGTTTTCTCTCTTTTCCGGCTTGCCGTATCTCTTCGTCTCTGACACGCCGCCTCTTCTCTATTTGTTTTGTTTCCATTTTGCTCTCCTGAAACTTTTCTCTTAGTATAAGTAGTAAGTATAAGTATAACTCATTTCTTCGGTAAGCAAAAGGAAAATCTCTATAAAAAGTAAAGCTAGTTCCAGTGTGTTCCGATTCCAGCTTCCACTGCCTTGTCATAAATTGCTTTTGCAGCGATCAGATCCTGAGTAGCCACGCCGACCGTCTCAAACACGATGATTTCTTCGTCGTTTTCACGTCCCACAATCTTTCCTCTTATGACATCTCCCAGGTCGCCGGTAAAATCTTCTTTTGTGATTGTTCCGTCGCCTAATGGAATCAGAATGTCTCCGGATTCGGAAAGAACCGCCTCCTCAGAGTCAAAGTAGATCTTGGAAGCACGGGTAAGGATGACCGGATCCATTTCCTGCATATGAGGCTGGTAAGCTCCCACACAGCTTACAGTTGCTCCTTTTTTGACTTTCGCTCCGTCAAAAACCGGTTTCGAAGAAGGTGTTACCGTGATCAAAAGATCTGCATTGTCAATAGCCTCGTCTGAGGATTTTGCAGCCACAATTCTTACTCCGTATTCTTTCAGCTCCTCCTGCATCCTCGCTGCAAATTCCTGGGTTCTTTCATAATTCAGGTCATACACCCTCACTTCTTCCAGATTTCTTACTGCAAGCATCGCTTCCAGCTGTGTCGCAGCTTGTCCGCCTGTCCCGATGAGAGCCCCGATCCGACAGTCTTTCTTAGCCAGCAGATCGAAAGCTGCACCGGATGCCGCGCCTGTACGCAGCTGTGTCACATATGTTCCGTCCATGACAGATTGAACCAATCCATTTGTTCCATCGATGAGAAGCACCTGAGCAGGGGAAGATGGAATTCCATTGTCAATGTTGTGTGGGAAAATATTGACAATTTTCAGTGATGCCGCATCCATCTCTTCAACGTACGCCGGCATAAACAAAAAGCTTCCATCATACTTCGGCGCCTGTATATTCGTCCGGATCGGAGAATCGCATTTCCCTTCCACTACAAGCTGAAATGCTTTTTTGTCCGCTTCAATGGCGTCCTTCATCGTAAACACTTTTTTGATATCTTCTTTTGACAATAATAACATGTTGTTTCCTCCTGTTCTGCATCTATGCACTTGAACTGTTTTCTATTTTAATGAAATTTCGCGTCGAGATCCCAAGGCTGCATTGCTCCGCCTTCTTCAGCCGGGCGGCACATTCTTGCAAAAATATTCAGACAGCCTTTTTCTTCTTTCAGCGGAGGACATACCCAATTTTCTCTTCTTTTTTCCAGTTCTTCATCTG
This sequence comes from Sellimonas sp., assembly GCF_047234585.1. Lineage (NCBI taxonomy): Bacteria > Bacillati > Bacillota > Clostridia > Lachnospirales > Lachnospiraceae > Sellimonas > Sellimonas sp. The sequence goes on from NZ_JBKSWG010000019.1 coordinate 28,148, forward strand.
ATACGAGAAGATTGACTTCCCCGTTTGGAATATCGATAACGATTTCATCTCCATCCTTCACAAAGGCGATTGTTCCTCCATCGTACGCCTCCGGAGATACATGTCCGATGATGGCACCGTAGTTAAATCCGGAAAATCTCGCATCTGAGATCAAGCCCACACTCTTGTGAAGACCAAGACCGATCAGTGCGTCGATGCTGAGCATCAGCTCTTTCATTCCTGGAGCACCTTTGCATCCTTCATAACGAATAACAATGATATCTCCCGGCACGATCTTTCCGGATGAAATAGCCTCGAAAGCCGCTCTGTCGCCATCAAATACTTTTGCTTTGCCCTTCATATATTTCACTTCGTCATAGACAGCTGTCGGACGCACAATAGCACCGTTCGGGGAAAGATTCCCTCTTAAGATCTTAAGTCCCGGTTCCTCAAAGAGCGGACGTTCCAGCGAATGGATAACTTTGTTTTCCTGCGGTTTTACTTTGGAAAGGAGCTCTTTCCATGTAGAACCGTACATGGTCGGCACATCTGTAAAAAGCTTGCTCTCCAGCATCTTCATGACATTCATGACGCCGCCTGCATAGTGGAAATCCACTACGGTGTACGGGCCGCTTGGCACTACCGCGTTGATACAGTGGATCTCTTTTGCGTATTTTTCAAAATCATTTAATGTAAGCTTGATACCCAGTTCATATGCGTAGGAGAGGATGTGGAGTACAGCATTGGTAGAACCTGCCACCGCCATGTCAAACATAATGGCATTCATAAGCACTTCTTTTGTGATAAGTTCCGACGGTTTTCTTCCTTCTTTCACAAGACGCACAGCATACTTACCTGCTTCTCTGGCTCTTCTAAGCTTCGCATTGTCTGATGCTGGGATCGTGGATGTGCCAGGCAGAACAAGATTAAGCACTTCCCCAAGCATCTGCATGGTATTTGCAGTTCCCATAGACGGACATGCCCCAAAGGATGGGCAGACACTGTCTTCCATTTCCATAAGTTCCTCTTCTCCTACACCAGAAAATCTGGCAGAGTCAAGATCCGCCTCCACTACTGTCTTCCCACAGTACTGTCCCGGCTGCATAGATCCTCCTGTCACAATCATGGACGGAATGTCAAGGCGCATAGCAGCAAGGTAGCATCCGGCAATAATATTGTCGCAGGATGCGATCATGACAAGCCCGTCGAAATTATGTACACGTGTGACAAATTCCACAGACATGGCCACAATGTCACGGCCTACCTGTTCGTATTTGAGCTCTTCTGCTCCGTTTGCGATATTTCCGCATGTAGCCGGAATTCCGAATTCCACCGGCACTCCTCCTGCAGCCCAGATTCCTTCTTTTACCGCTTCTGCTATCTGTCTTAAATGTGCAGATCCAGGTGATCCGGACATATAAGAGTTCGGCACACCGATATGTGGTTTTTTACGGATATCTTCATCGGAGTATCCGGCTGCTTTCATCATTACTCTTCTGTGCGCCGCCTCGGCGCCGTTCCAATATTCTGTTCCCATGTTAGAACCCTCCTGTTTTTGATATTTTCCGGAGATCTCTTTTCTCCAGCTTCTTGACATTATTTTAGCATATATGTTTATAATAGGATGCAATTTTGAATTACAAAAGCAATATTTCCTAATGACATCCTTCAATTTTTCTAATGGCAGGTGCAACTATATGAATAAATACGAAACCATTTTAAGTGTATTTGAAACTCGCAGCATTTCCCGGACTGCTGCTCTGTTCAATTATACACAGTCTGCAGTCAGTCAGACGATCAAAAATTTCGAAAGAGAGCTTGGCATTGAGCTCTTCTCCCGTTCCAAAAACGGTATGGAGCCAAAGCCTTATACAGCCGAAATACTGGATTCTCTGCGCATTATCTGCCGGGAAGAGAAACGCATCTCAAACATTGCCTCCTCCCTTGCCGGACTGGAAAGCGGTTATGTGCGCATCGGCGCTGTCCAGAGCATTTCATACTACTGGCTTCCGGATATCATGAAGGCTTTTTCCGACCGGTACCCAAACATCCGCTTTGAGCTCTCCGTGGACGGATTCAGTCCGCTGAGACAACTGCTGAAAGAAAACCGTCTCGACTGTATTTTCGTCTCGGAATATTCCGTTCCGGATATGCCGTTCCTCCCTCTCGGAAAAGATGAACTGATGCTTGTGACTCCAAAAGATCATCCATTTGTCTCTTCCCGGTCTATTCAGCTTACCGACCTGAACAACGAGGACTTTATCTTATCCGCAGATGGTCTGGAATATGAGACCGGGAAACTCTTCCAGGAGCATCACATCGTACCTCGGATACGTTATAAGCTCAACGACGATCTTGCTGTCCTGAAAATGGTCGAAAAAGGATTTGGCATCACGATTCTTCCAAGACTTCTTGTGGACCACGCCTCCTTTGATATTGCCTCCCTTCCTCTCCCGGACAAATACTACCGCACACTTGGTATGGCATTTCCTCCGGGTATCCTCCCGGATCACGCAGTTCAGACGTTTCGAATGTTTGCCAAAAAATGGACGGAGCAAAACAATTTTATATAATTTTTATAATCCTTTTATTGATTCCTCAAAAAAATAAGGTAAAATATATTACACATAGAATCAATAAAGGCAGGTTTTTTACATGAAAGACAAATTTATGCGGTTTATGTACGGACGGTATGGAGTGGATTCTTTCTCCAAATTTCTTGTGATCGCAGGTATCATCCTTCTTGCGCTGTCCGGCTTCTTCGAGTACGGATGGATTTTATATCTTCTTTCCCTCGTTTTGCTTGCATATTCCTATTTCCGCATATTTTCCAAAAATCATTCCAGAAGATATGCCGAGAACCAGACATGGCTTAAGTATACATCCCGCTTTCGCCGCGCTTTCGGAAATCTCCGATACCGCGTGCGACACATGAAATCGTACCATATCTACAAGTGCCCGTCCTGCAGCCAAAAGATCCGTATCCCTCGCGGGAAAGGGCGTATCGAGATCCGCTGTCCGAAATGCGGCACGAAATTTATTAAAAACAGCTGATCCCAACGGTCAGCTGCATATCTTTAGCGGAAAGGAGGATGCAGACCATGCTGGATTACATGGTATTATACCAGAGCAATACGGGGAATACAAAAAAGCTTGCAACAGCTATTTTTTCCGCCCTCCCTGGTATGTCCAAAGATTTAAGAAGCATTGACGAGCTCTCTGATCTGCCGGAAGCCCGGACCTATTTTATCGGTTTTTGTGTACATCGGGGGACTTGCAGCCTGGAAGTCGGGAATCTCCTCTCTTCGATCTCATTAAAAAACGTTGCCCTGTTTGGCACATGCGGCGCAGCAAACCAGGACAATTATTATCAAAATATCGAAAACAGCGCCCGCATCTGGCTGGAAGACGACAATCACTATCTGGGCGGATTTTTCTGTCAGGGAAAGATGCCGCAGATGGTACGGCAGAAATACGAGTCTATGCTGACCGGAGATGAAAAGCATGATTATCATCTGAAAATGCAGATGTTGAATTTTGACGAGGCGATGATTCATCCTACCAAAGCTGACTTATCACACGCAGAACAGTTTGTGAAAGAATGTCTCACAAAAGAATTGCCAAAATAAACCCTCAAAGGGGCAGCAGCTTCAACGATCTAAATCGAGAAGCTGCTGCCCCTTTCTATAATCAGTCGAAAGGCTCTTTACCCTTCACTGATCTCATCAATCTTTTTCAGTTCTTCTTCCGTAAACGGCGATCCGCCCAGCATCTTTACATTTTCTTCGATCTGAGAAGGCTTGGACGCTCCGATCAGGACGCTTGTTACCGCACTGTCTTTTACAACCCAATTCAGAGCCATCTGTGCCAATGTCTGTCCTCTTTGTTCTGCCAGATCCTTGAGCGCACAGATCTTTTTCATCCTTGCATCCGTCAGCGCCTCTTCTTTCAGGAAACGCCCGTCTGTCCGGATCCTGCTGTCTTCCGGGATCCCGTGCAGATAACGGTCTGTGAGCATTCCCTGAGCCAAGGGACTGAACGCAATGATGCCTTTTCCAAACCTCTCTGCGGACATTTTCAGACCGTTTTTCTCAATAGTCCGGTCGAATATAGAATACCGGTTCTGGTTGATCACAAATGGACAATGCAGCTCGCTCAAGATGCTTGCCGCTTTCTCCATAGTCTCTCCGTCATAGTTCGAGAGCCCGACATACAGTGCTTTCCCGCTCTGTACAATAGAAGCGAGCGCTCCCATCGATTCCTCCAGAGGGGTTTCTGAGTCCATACAGTGGTGGTAGAAAATATCTACGTAAGAGATTCCCATCCGCATCAGACTCTGATCCAGACTGGCAATCAGATATTTTCTGCTGCCTCCTCTCCCGTATGGGCCATCCCACATATCATATCCTGCCTTTGAGCTGATGATGAGTTCGTCTCTATGACTCATCAAATCTTTTTTTAAGATCCGCCCAAAGTTTTCCTCCGCGCTTCCGGCTTCCGGACCGTAATTGTTTGCCAGGTCAAAATGGGTAATTCCATTGTCAAAAGCGGTAAAACACAGTTCCTTCATATTGTCATAGGATGCATTGCTCCCGAAATTGTGCCAGAGCCCCAGTGAGACAGCAGGAAGCTTCAGACCGCTCTTACCGCATTTTCTGTATGACATTGTCTCATATCTGTCTTTTTTTGCTGTGTACATTTGAAATCCATCCTTTCACATTGTTTTTCTACTGCAGCCTTTTCCGCCGGTACACTTCCTGCATAAAGCCTTTTTTATCTTTTACAGACACCATCACATTATCGCCTGACAATGTATAGATATAAATCCTGTCAAGAGACATGGCCAGAGAAGAAAGCGGATTGTGTGTCTCCTTTAATAATATGATGTTTTCATATGCGATCCGTTTTTTAAAAAGTCCGAAAAAGATGACCATCTCTTTGTCTTTCAGAAGGATACGGTTTCGGAAATACATTGGTACTAAAAATATGTCGATCAAAATCAACGTGATCGCCATGAACACGATTTCCCCTTGTTCTGCTTCTGTAGCAGCTGCCACAAGCATCGCACCGTTGATGAAAAGCAGGACTGCCCACATCCAGACAGCGATCTTTCCCTGGAATGTCAAATCTCCTGTTTCGACAGCATACCCGCCGCTTTCACAGGTGCTTTTCTCCAGTTTTTTCGCCTCCCCGGCTATCTGCCCGGCGTTACTCCTGGCTTTCACACATACATAGATGATCACTGCCGCTGTCGCGCCAAGAAAAACGATCAGGAAACCTTTTCCAAGCCTTCCCCAGTAAGTCCCGGCAAACGTAATCCATCCGATCCCGCCGGCTACAACCGGTCCCATAGATGACAGCGCATCCCTGCCCGTCATATCGGAAAATCCGGTCCTCTCACTATCCTTTATCGCCCTGTGCAGCGCTGCGTGCTCGACTGCTGAAATAAAAATCTGAACACCTGTCATAATCCATAGCATCCACTTTCCTCCCCACTCATCCGGCTCTCCAAAGAACCCGTAATGGTGGGGAATGATGTCCGGAAGATTCGGATACTCTATCATCACATACAGCAATGTGGCCAGATTAATGCCCCACATGAGTCCAACCGATACTTTCTCCTTCGTCCGATAGCTTCTAAAGATTGACATCCCATCCACCTCCCAGCATGATTCCGTAGTTTTTACATTATTGCCGTTCTGTCTCCTTCAAAATCCGTTTTTCCATGAGGTAAAGCCAGCCTTCCCATATCAGCACATACACTGCAAGGAAAAGAAAGCCTGCTCCAAAAAAGGCCAAGGTCTCCATTCCATTATAGTATCTTACCGCACACGTGGTCGCCCACATGATCACAGAGATCACTCCTGCCACAAAGATGGAAATGCGAAAATTCATCTGTACCTGGCTTCGAACCAGCTTTCTCCTCTCTTTTCCTTTCATCCCGACTCTCTGGAGGAACAGATCCTGCCATATGATCTCTTCCATCTCGCTCTCTGTCTTGATATATGCCTGCAGAAGTCCGAATGAAAGCAGAATGACGATGGTCAGGATACTTACAATCTGATTTTCCAGGCGAACCGGTTCGATGCCTCCTACGTAAGACCTTGCCCCATACAGCGGGCCTGCCGTCGGATCCCAGGATGTATCCATCGGATACTTCTCTTTGAGAAATCCCAGCTCCTCCATCATGCTGTCATACTCTTCCTCCGGAACATCCCATACAAAAAGGGTTGTCTGGCCTTCCGTCATGTTCTTTCCGTGTTCCTCCAGATATGCATCCCACTGGGCATCCTGAGTTTCCATGCGAAGCTCCATGTTTTTGCTGTTCCATTCCATGATCTCAGAATACACTTCATCAAACCATTCGTCTGACAAGACGACGAGATTTTCCTGCTGTCCTTCAAAGAAGACTCCGGTTAAAATGTCTTTCTCCTCACTCACGACCTTTTGCGACGGAAATACATCGTTGCGCTCCGTATTGTCGTAGTGATTAAGCGGCTGGCCAAATCTCATGCGGTAAGCAAGCCTGCTTCCGCTTGTCTCTATCATTTTCGGAGACATCGCCACATCTTCCTGGTAGACAATATGCATCTCTTTCCCTTTCAGATCCAGATCTTTCGCTTTTTTCCCAAGCTCTTTTTTCATCTCTTTGTATGTCGATTCCGAGATGGCCACATTTTGTCCCTGCGGCCAGAGTACGGAAATCAACGATTCTGCCGACTGCATTGATTCCGAAGCGTACCGTGCTGTGATCCTTACCATCGGATATGATCTTCCGTTCGCGTGATGACGGGCTGCGATATCCTGGATTTCCTCCACATCCTGCTCATATCCCATACATACAATGTCATACGGGTAAAGCTTTTCCGGCGCCGGCGCGATGGCAGTCGCCAAAAATGAACTCCCCACTATCACAAAAACACAGAAATGGACAACTGAAAAAATAAAGGTGTTCCAGCGGTTTCTCCGAAACCGGTAATAAATGTTTTTATTTCTCAGCAGATTTTTCTGGTAGGCACCCGGCTTTTTTCTCTGCCTTCTCATATACAGAAGCATTCCTGCCGAGAGCAGCAAAAACATACTCAGCAAAATGGCAAGATAGCTGCCCGGATTGTCCGTCCATGCCCGTATCGCAAAGATTCCTCTTCCAGTATCGAAAAAAAGGAGCCCAAAGATTACGGATCCAAGTACCTTTTCCGGTATGGGCTCTGGTTTCTTCTCTGCGTAAAATACGGTCGAACTCCCCATCTCCAGAATGTTTTCCTGGTTGAACATGGTGGCTAACAGCACGATCAGGAGAAAAGCCGCTGACCCAATGCCCAATATTTCCACGGAAAAAACTCCCGGCACCTGGATTCCCTTTGTCATATCTCTGAAACAGTACCGTATCAGCATGTAGAGAGCGGATCCCCCGACCATTCCGGCCACATATGCCACAAGCAGGCTCATGATGTACTCTGCCGCAAAGATCAGGTAGATTGTTCTTGTACGGATACCAAGCACGAGAAACGCTCTGTAATTTTCCTTCCGTGTCTTCGTGTAATTGGAAATAGTATAATACATCAGTATGAGGCAGAGGAACATGATCATCCATCCGAATTCTGCTGCCATCGTCAAAAGGATTTTCCCTGTGGACATCCCTGTCCCGTACTTCAACGGCACAGATATCTGGCCCAGGCCGATGATCACGACCAGATATATCCCACACATGATTCCTCCAAAAATCAGAAGACCTCCGCTTTGGAAATTGCTCCGGAAGTTTTCCCAGATAAGCCCTTTTAGTTCCTTTGGATATTTCCCCGGAAAGTAAAGCGCCTTTTTACGTCTGAGCTTTTCTTCCCTTTCCCGCTTCTGAATCTCTCTATAAGAATCCATCTGCTCCTTCCACTCATCCAAAAACCGAAAACCTATATATTCCAGAAGAGGAATCACACATATACACACAACTGTAAAGTATCCTGCTCTCTCTTGTTCCGGAAGGCTCTGTGCCGGGATCAGAGCTGTGTACATTGCAAGCATCGCCATCGCTCTTCCGACGATGTTAAGCCATCGCTTTTCTTTGTCAAACAAAGCAAGAATTCCGCGGGCACAATACACGATGCTCCCTAAAAGCATCAGTGCATGGCAAAACATCAGCATCGGCCCAGCCGTCGAATCAAGCCAGAATCCATAGTAATCTCCCGATCCGATGGCTCTTGCAAATGCACCTAACGCAAAATAGCGTTCTCCGCCAATCGGAGGAAGTTTCCAAAAGAGCGTGACGGCAGGTACAAGGAAACAACAGACAACCTGCCATATTTTTGCCGCCTTTTTCATGTCAAATTTCCCCTCTCTCAGAAAACATCCAACAATTTATCCACATTCTCTTCTTTCGTTGCCCAGGAAGTGCAGATCCGGATTACCATATGATTCTCATCCAGTCTCTTCTCATAGTTTACAACGAAGTTTTTTTCTATCTCCTGCAGCTTTTCATTGTCCACGATAACAAACTGCTGGTTTGTAATACTGTCGATGTAAAAGCGATATCCTTTTTCCTTGAGACCGTTTTTGAGCTTCATTGCCAGACGGTCCGCATGTCTTCCCATTTCCATATAGAGATCCCCATCAAAAAGGGTATCAAACTGTACTCCCAGCAGTCGCCCTTTTGCCAGCATACCGCCTTTCTGCTTGATCATGTAACGGAAATCTTCCTTGATTTCCCGCCTCTTTATGACTACACATTCTCCAAAGAGCGCCCCTGATTTCGTCCCTCCGATGTAGAACACATCCGTAAGAGCTGCAATGTCTGCCAGTGTAACATCCGTCCCTTCTGCTGCGAGACCGTATGCAAGCCTTGCACCGTCCAGGAAAAGATACATCCCGCACGCGTCACATACAGCCCTGAGATCTGTCAGTTCCTGCTTCGTGTACAGTGTCCCAAGTTCCGTCGGATGGGAAATGTAGACAAGTTTCGGCTGCACGATATGTTCGTGCGCTCCGTCCGCCCAATGCTCTTTCCACATTTCCTGCACCTGGGATGCCTTGATCTTTCCGTCTGTCCCTTCAAGAGCCAGAACCTTATGTCCTGTCGCCTCCACAGCACCTGTCTCATGTACGTTGATATGACCTGTCTGTACACATACCGCTCCCTGATGCGGGCGCAGAGCTGCGGAGATAACTGTCATGTTCGTCTGCGTTCCTCCCACAAGGAAATGGACATCCGCATCCGGTGCCTGGCAGGCTTTTCTTACCTTCTCCCTGGCCGCCTCACAGTAAGCGTCTTCTCCATATCCCACCGTCTGCTCCATATTGGTCTGAAGGAGCCTTTCCATCACTTTCGGATGCGCTCCTTCCGCATAATCATTATTAAACAAGATCATCTTCTCTTCCTCCCATCTCATCTTGACTTTTCTCTATAAAAACTCTGCGAACACGGATGCAGCGACAACAGTAAGAAGACCCGCCACAGCTATAGCCAGACTGCTCATGGCTCCTTCCACATCTCCCATCTCCATCGCCTTTGATGTGCCCATCGCGTGAGCGGATGTGCCAAGGGCAAGTCCTTTTGCCACCGGTTCCGTGATACGAAAAATCTTATATACAAACTCGGCCGTAATTCCCCCTACGATTCCGGTAATGATGATAACCGCCACCGTAATCGTGACAATGCCGCCCATCTCCTCGGAAACTCCCATCCCGATAGCTGTCGTGATAGATTTCGGGAGAAGCGTGACATACTGCTCATGGGTCAGTCCAAACAGCTTTGACAACAGCAGAATACTGATCATACTGGCCATCACTCCGGCAATGATCCCGCTCATAACCGCGGCAAAATGTTTCTTCAAAAGAGACAGCTGCTCATAGAGCGGCACTGCCAGCGCCACTGTGGCCGGCGTGAGAAAATAACTGATATATTTCGCACTTTCATTATACTTCTCATATTCGATCCCCGCAACTGCCAGCACTCCAATAATGATCGTCGTTGCGATCAAAAGAGGATTTAGTATCGCCAGTTTAAACTTCCGTTTGACGATCAGTCCTGCTTCATAGGCAAGGAGGCTCAAAGCAGGTCCGAAAAACAGAGCCCCTGAAATCAATTCTTTCATGTTTTTATTTCCTTCTCCTTCGCTTTCTTCTTATCATAGTCTGCGTTACCACACCTGTGGCTGCCATGACGATCACAGTCGTGGTAACTGTGATAACGGCCACCGGTCCGCAGATCGGCCGGAGCGCTCCCCACGCGGTCATCAGCCCGACCGCCGCCGGAATAAACATAACCGGCATAGTCTCGATCAGCACCGATGATGCATCTTTTACCTGATGCAGTTTCAGAATTCCTGTTTTTAACGCTGCCACCATGATCACAAGCCCGTATACGCTGGCCGGAATCGGCAGCGGAATGACCATCTTCAGTATTTCTCCCAAAAATGATATGAACAAAATGATCATCAGCTGTTTCAAAATTCTCATTTCTTCCTGTTCCTCTCATAATCTCTTATTAATATATAAATGACGTCGGCAGACTACCCGATAAGATATGCCACCAGCATATCTACCATCTTATCATAACTCTCCCCCCCATCCTTCTGCCCGTTCGTCTTCAGATAGGCGTCGTTGATCTTATTTGACACTTCCTGGATCTTCCCTTCATAGCGGTCCCAGAATTCGTTTCCCGCCTGCAGATCCGCCTTTGCCCCATCTGGCAGCGCGGCGTAAAGCTGCTCGTATGTATCGGGATCATAATCCCAAAGCATGTTTGTCGCGTAAACCCACCCTGACAGCGCGGCACTGTACTGAAATTCCGGTATATCCGAGCTATCGCACGCAAGCCAGGCGATAAAGTTTGCCTCCTGCTCCTGCATAAACCCTTTCAGGTGTGAAAGCTCATGGCACATCGTAAATGGAATACTGTACTCCGTGATGGCATTGTTGTAATTTGCCTCCACAGTAAACGGTGAGTACACTCCTGTCAGTCCTTGCCACGAAAGGAAATCCGGAAATAACAGTCCTTTCGGCTCCGGATAATATCCTTCGAAATCTGGGTACGTCTCCCCAAGATGCTGCATGGCCCTTACCGCATTCTTCTTCTCAGATGTCTCGAAAATCATCCTGCCATCCTCATCTCTTGCAATGTCCGGCTCCGTTTTCTGCACTTTCTCCGTCAAAATCCGGCATACTTCTGCCAGCTCCTCCACTGTGTACTTTCTCGTCTGTATACCGCTTTTCTCGGAGAACGAAGCACTCCTATAATTGATCCCGCAGTTTACCACATAGAGAAAAAGAAGGAGTGAGACGATCCAGAGCAGTACTTTTGCTGTCTTCTTACTCCTCTGTCGTGTCCAGGCCCTGTGAAAAACCGATAAAACAATATAGATCAGTCCAAACACAAGAATCAGCACGAGCAGATACAGACCGATCTCCGCCACCGATACCGGTATCATGCCAAAAAGCCTTCCCATAGCCCCTGATACAACCGGGTAAATATGCTCTGTATACCAGTTTGCAAATCCTTCCATATAGATCGATGCGGCCATAAGTAATACCGATATGCCAAGCAGACATATCGGTATCAGGAGGCTTTTATTCCATTTTCTTCCTTTTCTTCTCTTTCTGGTCTTCTTCGTCATCTGTATCTCCTTCCGAAAGAAAATATGCCCTCGTCCGGCAAATATCTTCTTCCACCTGCTGTCTTACTTCCTCCAATGAGGCGAATTTCTTCACGCCCCGGAGGAACAGATGGAACTCCACTTCCATCTCTTTTCCGTACAAATCCATATCCAACTCCGGTATATACGTCTCTACTGTAATGTGGGAGTCATCGTCCACGGAAGGCCTCGTCCCTACATTCGTCACTCCGATATAGCTTACCTGGTCTACTGTTGCTATAACTCCGTAGACTCCTTGCTTTGGAAGTCCCTGTTCAGATCCATAGTCCAGATTTGCAGTCGGCATTCCGACCTTCCTTCCATTCCCTTTTCCGTGAATGATTTTTCCTCTTAGTTTGTACAATCCTCTTCCTCCACTATCTTTCGCTAAGGAATATTATGACATTTTTTTCTTTTTCAATCAAGACCATCTTTCTTCCAATTCTATTTTACGATCTCCGGGTCAAACGCTTGTTTCCACGTCTCCTCATTTCCGAACGCCTGCAGATTGACCTTTACCGTTCTGTCTGCAAACCGGATTTCGAAACAGTCATCCTCATCCAGATCCATTTCTTCTCCAGCCCTTGTCAAGATCGTGTCCTCATCCACATATGTGTATCCCACATATGCATTTTCCTGCAGCGACCTGTTAAGCGGATTGTCCCACTGTGCCTGAATGTCTGCCTCAAATTCCTTATTATCGTAAAATGCACCGCTCAAATGCACCTTCTCATTTTTCGGTATGATCTTAAGAGTTACGACCTCTCCATTCTTTTCATACTCAAATGTCACATCCCCGGAATCTACAAGCCATGTTTTCTCAAAGTGATACATCCAGCCGCCGAACACAAGAACACAAACTGCCGCCGTGATACCCACCGCTTTCCATATCCTTCTTTTCCACTTCCGAAATGGCCGGATCTCTTTTTTATTCCGGGCTACGATCTCCGGCGCAGTAATCTCACGCTTCATCTCCTCATAGTATGACCGGCACTCCGAACAGCTCTCCAGATGCTCCCGGATCAGTTCATTGCTGGCTTCGCTCGTCAGCCCATCGATATAACTTGGCAATAAATCTTTTATGATATCACACTTCATGATTCTTCCCTTCCTTTCACAAGTTTCTGCTTTGCACGATAAAATGTTACCCTGGCCCAGTTTTCCTGTTTTCCAAAAATCTCTCCTATTTCCCGGAATGAAAATTCTCCCGTGATCCGGAGCAGCACGACCTCTTTTGACGTCTCGTCGAGAAGATGTACTTTCCGGAACAGTTCCATCTTTTCCTCCCTTATGACGATCTCCCTCTCGACTCCTTCTGTCGGCTGTCCAACGTCCTCATCAAGCGGAAGCGTTCCCTTCTTCTTTCTTTTCTCAATCTCCCGGTACCACAGGTGCTTTGCGATCTGGCAGAGCCATGTGGAGACTTTGCATGTCCCGTCATACCGCCCGGATGACCGGATTGCCTGATAAAATGTCTCCTGAGTCAGTTCCCTTGCCGTCTCCTCTTCATGGCAAAGTGTCATCAGGAATCGAAAAACTGTCTCGGCATGCTTCCGGTATACCTCATCCATATTCATCTCTTGATCACCTCCTGTACCCATCTATCCGATTTCACATTCTTTCGTTACAGATCTTTATAGAAATTTTTCAAATTTTTTATTTTGCAAAGGTGTCTTTTGGATCAAAATAAATAGATTTCTTTCTCAAACACTTCCACCAGTATAAAACCTGCTGCCAAAAATGGCCCCAGCGGAAGCGTCTTCTGACCCTTTTTTCTGCCTTTTCCCCCTGCCGTGAGAGCCAACGCATAGACGGCGCTGAACATCAGACCATATACAAATCCATTTAGACACGCTCTCCATCCCATAAAACACCCGGCGGCCGCTGCCAGCTTGATATCGCCGCCTCCAAACGCGCCATTTGTCCATACAGTGATCAAAAACAGCGGGAGGCTTACCACGAATATTCCCGCCGCTGCGCCCACAATACCGTCCGGATCCATCAGACTCCGAGCCATGCCAAGAATGAAAACCGCAGCCGCATACCGATCGGGAAGCCTCTTCTCCTTCCAATCCTTCCACGACAAAAAAAGCAGGATTACAAAAAATCCAACTTTTAACAGAATATCACAAAACTCCATATCTTTCCTCATTTATACTTTTATTTACTTGAATATCATGACATCAGTGTACTAGAAATCGTACTTCGAACGAAAACATGAAATGATACAGACGATTTCAAAAACCGATTGAAATCAAAATTGCCTGGTTCTTATTTTATATGCTCTTACACATAAAAACAAGACCAGGCAGTAAAATTGGTGTGGCTATACTGCTGCGATACTCTTTTTCAATCTCCTCAAGCCGTCTTCCAGCCGTATCCTTGGACAAGCCAGATTCATTCTGAGGAACCCATCGCCGTTTCTGTATTCTCTTCCATCGGAGACGTAAAGTCCGCTGTCTTTTCGGATGAATTGACACAGTTGTGATAAATCTGTCTGAAGCTTCCGGCAATCCAGCCATAAAAGATAGGTGGCTTCTGCTTCCACTGGAGAGACATAAGGAATTTGCTCTTTTATAAACTGCTCCGCAAACTCTCGATTCTTCCAGAGATACGTTCTTAGTTCATCCAGCCATGCCCCTCCGTGGCCAAAAGCTGCTGCCGGTGCGATAGCCGCAAATACGTTTGGCTCTGCCACCTCATCGGTATTCAGTCCTCTGTTTACCCGGTGTCTTAGTACCGGATCCGGTATGATGACTGCCGCTGTCTGGATTCCCGCCAGATTAAAAGCTTTTGTCGGCGCCACACAGGTAATACTGATGTCCCGGCAAGCCTTCGACACCGACGCAAACGGAATATATTTCTGCCCTGGTTTTGTGATATCACAATGAATTTCATCGGACAATACAAGGACATGATATCTGCTGCACAATTCGCCGATCTTCCTGAGTTCTTCACTGCCCCAGATTTTTCCTACGGGGTTTTGCGGGTTGCATAAAATAAGCATAGAAGTCTGGGGATCAGCCAATTTCTCTTCCAGATCCGCAAAATCTATATCATATACTCCGCCTTTATACTGTAATCTGCTCTCCAGAACATTTCTTCCATTGTTCAAGATCGAGTTGAAGAAAATATTATAAACAGGTGTCATGACTACGATCTTCTCCCCTACAGTAGTCATTTTCCGAACAATGCTTGATATGGCCGGGACCACACCGGTACAAAAGAGGAGCCAGTCTTTTTGTAATTCAAATCCGTGACGCTCTTTCCACCAGTTCTGATAAGCCTGATACCATTCATCCGTGATCAATGTGTACCCGAACACTCCATGCTCTGCTCTTTTTATTATGGCTTCCGTGACTGCCGGTGCGGTCTGGAAATCCATATCCGCCACCCACATCGGAAGCTCTCCTTCCGGCACATCCCATTTCATACTCCCTGTGTTTCTTCGGTTTATTTCCCTGTCAAATATACTATCCATGATCTTTCTCTCCTCCCGTTATGCCATGCCAAATAACATCGCAGCCATCCCTTCTGCTATGCACACATATGCTCCAGCTCACGGCCAATTTCCGGACATATGATCTTTGTGTCCTGCGGGTTGATCTTATCTTTCTCCATAATGAGTTCCCCGATCGCTCCAGCCCGGATAACCCCGCTTGTCGGGTTCATCACACTGTCAACCTTTCCGCGGATATCCACATCCACCGTAGAATATTCAAATGCCAGAGTCGTGTTCAGCAACGTACAGTTTTTCATGACAAGGTTCTCGATGTAACACATTCCCTGAAGGCTTTCGATCGTACAGTTTACAAGTGTCAGATTTTTTGCATTCCATCCAAGATACTCTCCTGAAATAAAAGAATCATATACCGTCACATTTTCACTGTTCCAGAATGCGTCTTTTGACAGCATCTTTGCATTGTGGATTTCTACATTTTTTGCTCCGTCAAAAGAATAATTTCCCACCAGCTGAAAATCATTGATTTTCATGTTCTGGCTGTTCATGGCAAAGTAGTCTCCTTTTGCCATCACATGTTCCATCTCCACGCCATCACAGCTCCAAAGAGTTTCGGCCGCATTCGGAAGAGACACATTGCTAAGTGTAAGTTCATGGCACCTGCGGAAATTCTTTGGCGCTTCGATTACCGCATTTTTCACTGTCAGATGATCCGTATACCATACTCCCGCACGCGCCATCTCAAACCAGGTGCAGTCTTCTGCCACAATATTTTTGCTGTACCAAAGCGGATATTTCCACTTGAACATGCTGTTCTTCAGCTCTATATCACTGCATTCTTTGAGAGGAGACTCCCCGTCTGCAAAAATGGTTTCGTTGATTCTTAAATTGTTTTCATGGAACAGAGGGCGTTCTCCTGTTAAATATGCCTGATTGACTTCTTTCATTTCTTTCTTCATAGTATGATATCCTCCTGAACTGTCTTGATCACTTTCGCAGGCACTCCTGCCACCACCGTATCTGCCGGAACATCTTTTGTGACCACTGCCCCCGCCTTTACTTTTTCTCCCGTATTCATAGCTTTAATAAAGAGTTCTGTATTCATTTTTATACCTGTCTTCCCATTTCATAAGCCTGTTTTACTGCCGCATGATCCGCTGCTGTTCCCGGTGCATCTACGCCCCCGGCAAACACAGTTCCTGCAAGCTCTGCCTTCTCATAACAGTCAATAAATCCCTGAAGTCCCTTCAGCGCTCCGTCCATGGCATGGAGGTCATCCTCTGCGGCTGTTGCAAGAAGGTAGACTTTCCGGTACGCATAGTCCGCAGTAAAAAGCGGATTTGCCCGATCAATCAGCGTTTTCATCTGGCCGCTCATCTCGTAGTAATAAATTGGAGTTGCAAATACAAGTACATCTGCATGGGACATCTTTTCCACAATCTCCTCGGCATCATCATGTATCACGCAGTTTCCTGTTTTCTGACATGCAAGACATCCACGGCAGAATGCAAGCGTTTTGTTTTTGAGACTTACCTTCTCCGCCTCGTGTCCTGCACTTTGTGCGCCATCCAGAAAAGCATCTGCCAATATTTCAGAATTACTGTTGTTTCTTAAACTTGTAGAAATTACCAATACTCGTTTCTTCATTTTTTATCATCCCTTTTTTATTTTAGTTTAAAACCGCCGCACAAAAACAGCAAATACTTATATATGATAGAAATACATAGGTAAAACTTATGCGGTTTTCCATGGTTTAAATGACATTGCCCCCTGATTTTGACCGTCTTTTTCCTGTCTTGGACAACAAAATCGCCAAATAATGCCCGAGGCACGCCCACATCCCCATCATAGCGATGTATTCTGCCAGAAATAATACAAGAGGCTGACTCATATCAAAAAACACAAACATATTCCGTAAGAACAGATACGAAGCAATATCCTGTTTTGCAAATACATAAATTCCAAACACGCTTACCGACAGTGCCAGTATGCGCGCTGCATTGGTCCGAATCGCCGACGTCTTTTTGATTCCCGTCATTTTTCTCATCATTCCCATGATCATGCCCCAATGCAGGCCTATATGAATACTCATCAAAATAAATCCCCAATAGGCAGACAGCATGTGAAGCGTTCTGGCAAAGCCCATGCCTCCCGATATCGGCAGGAACGCAAATACAGTCCTTGACATCATGATTCCACTTATCATGGAACCGATCATGGATAAGAGCAGCAAAAAATCTACTGTCGTCTGTACGATCCTCACTCCCGTAATCCTGCCTTTTGTCAGATTCCTGTGCCAGTTCCAATTCAGCAGATGATGAAGGACAAAAAGCAGGAACATCGCTAAACCAAGCCATTCATGGACTTCCTCCCCTACCAGCATATAAGCCATCAGCAAAAGAAGCAGTACTGCCATAACAAGATCCACTGTCATTTTTATGAGCATTTTGGGCTTCATCGTCTCATTCCTCCGGTTTCTGTATTTTTTCTATATTTTCAGTGTATCGATCTCATCCTGAAATGTCTAATACTTATATTGGATTTTAATAAATGCTCTTTAAGCATTTCTTTCTTGACCGTCTTTTCTTTCCCGTGCTACACTGAAAGAATCATGAGGAGGTATCAATATGGAGATTCGTGTACTAAAATATTTTCTGATGGTCGCGCGTGAGGAAAACATTACCCATGCCGCTGAACTGCTCCACATCACACAGCCTACTCTTTCCAGACAGCTGATCCAGCTTGAAGAGGAATTAGGCGTAAAACTGTTCCAGAGAAGCAAACACCGCATCATCCTTACCGAGGCCGGAATGCTTCTGCGCCGTCGTGCAGAAGAGATTGTTTCGCTGTCCGAAAAAACGGTGGAAGACATGCATCACAAGACAAGTCAGCTTACAGGCAAGATCTCTATTGGGAGCGGCGAACTCAAAAGCTCACAGTTTCTTGCGGAACTGATCACATCTTTTCATAAAGAACATCCCCAGGTACAGTTCGAAATTTACAGCGGAAATGCGGATAATATCAAAGAACGGATCGATCGAGGCCTCCTGGACATGGGGCTTCTGGTAGAGCCGGTAGACATTTTAAAATATAATTTTGTCCGAACACCGTTTAAAGAATGCTGGGGAGTCCTCGTAAACGAAGATTCTGATCTTGCTGAAAAGAAAGAAGTGACGGCCCAGGAACTGGTCCGCTTTCCCGTGATCATGACACAGCGTGAAATTGTAAGAAACGAACTTTTAAACTGGTTTGGAGACTATTCCGAGCAGCTTCAGAATATCGCGTCTGGGAATCTTCTCTACAATCTCGCCGCTCTTGCCAGATGCCGCCTTGGCAGCGTCATTACCTTGGAGATGAACTGCTCCTATGACGGTCTGCGGTTTATTCCTTTTAATCCAAGACTTGAATCAGGAACGGTTCTTGTCTGGAAAAAGGCTCAGGTATTCTCCCGCGCCAGCAATGCATTCATTGACTATACCCGCCAGTATCTTTCAACTCTTCGCAATGATTGAGCAAAACAAAAATACCTTTCAGGCATTTATTGAAATTGGATATAAGCATTAGACATAGATTCATATACCGACTACAATAGAATTGTTCAAAGAAATACTCATTTTGTACGGTATCTCCTATATCGCCGAACAGAGAACCGGCATGCAGAGAGGAGGGGACAAATGACGATCGACGAGGCAAGCGAGCGTTACAACATACCTCTTGAAATTCTTCACGAGTATGAGCGCTGGGGACTGTGCGGAGCAGTTAAAAAAGTGATGGGGTCCTGGCAGTATGATGATACAGATTTGGAGCGCCTGAGCCTGATCATGACACTCCACGAGATCGGTTTTGAAATCTCAGAAATAGAGACATATATGAAATTACTGCTGGAGAATGAAAGCAGCAAAGACCAGCGCCTTCGGATGCTAGATCTGAAGCGGCAGAATCTTCTGGACGAGATTCATTTCCGCGAGAAACAGCTGACCCACCTTGATTATCTCCGCTATAGTATACGTAAAAGCAAAGAAGAAAATCAGATTGTTTAAGGAGAGATTATTATGAAGATTCAGGACAAAGAAACATTCGACAAAGCAAATGTATTTGGTCTCGGACAGGAAAATTCTGCTTTTGCCCAATATTTTATCGGGAACTCTTATTTAAATCCACTCACAAAGCCGGGAGAAAGCACCATTGCTCTGGCTAATGTCACATTTGAACCGGGATGCCGTAACAATTGGCATATCCATCACGCCAAAACAGGCGGTGGACAGATCCTCATCTGCACAGCCGGAAGCGGCTGGTATCAGGAAGAGGGAAAGCTCGCTGTAAGTCTGGAACCGGGAACTGTTATTGTAATTCCACCGGAAGTAAAACACTGGCATGGCGCGAAGGCTGACAGCTGGTTTTCTCACATCGCTTTCGAAGTTCCGGGCACAGAGACAAGCAACGAATGGCTGGAAGAAGTAGATGACGAAGCTTATTCAAAATTGCAGTAAAAAATAATGATCATTAAAAGGGAGCACAGTCATATCATTATCCTTGACTGTGCTCCCTTTCCTCATTCATTTTAACTCTTCATTACACTGTGTCAGCTTACTCTGCAAGTGAAAGGGAAACCGTTACATCCCCTTCTCCAAGAATTTCCCGCAACTCCTCTTCGCTAGCGTCATTGATCTTTCCAAGACGTGTGAAATTCCATGAATTCGATGCGTAATAAATAACAAATGAATTGCCCTGATATAAAATCAAGTCTCCTGCTTCTGTCGTAATCTGTTCATCATTAGTTGGAAGACTCTGTCCCAAACTTCCCACTTTCTCCATATTCCCATAGTCCTGCATATCAAGCGTTGCCGGTCCGTCTGCTAACATCTCCTTTAGTGCCTGAGCAGAAGAATTGTCCTCCAGCGTTGCTGTCAAAGTCGCATCGCCGATCTGGAGATTGAGTGTATCTCCATCTTCCTGGGAATCCGCTTTGTATCCCAACTCCTGTACCCACCGTACGATCTCTTCCCTGGAAGATGCCGCATCCTCCTCATAGCAGTCAAAAATTTGATCTGAAATCTCGGCATCCGGCACCGTATCTGTTATGATCTCCACGCTGTCGGCAAGTCCTCCTGTTCCGTGAGAGCAAAATAAGTAAATCTGTTTTCCCGCAAAATCATTTTCCTCAAGGAAAGATAGCAATGCCATAGGGACCCCGTACCACCAGTTAGGATATCCCAGAAAAACCGTATCGTACTGATCCAGATTTTCTACATTTTCCACAAGTTCCGGTCTTTCATCCTCCGCCCGCTCATCGTTGGCACGTTCCAAACATTCATCCCAATCACTTGGGTACGGATCCGCCACACGGATAGAAAAAAGATCGCCTCCTGTCTCCTCCTGGACCCAGCCCGCCAGCTGCTGGACATTCCCAGGTGGGATCACACTTGGAGATGTCGTTGCATCCACATCCTCCTCAAGTATTGCATTGTCCGCCCATGAAAAATATGCAATGAGAACTTTCCTCTGTGTTTCTGCTGTATTTTGGCTTTCGTTTCCACTTTCTGTATCTTCCTGCATCTGAACAGGACGACTTTCATCCGTTGATTCTTCTGTTCGTCCACTGCAACCTGCCAAAGATACTATAAGCGCTGATGCAAGCAGTGTCGCCATCCATCGTTTCTTCATCATCTCTCCTCCTTCTCCTGATAATCTCTGCAGTTTGATAAATCAGACTGCTTCAGCTTCATTATTTGACTTTCATATTGTACCTTCATTATAAAAAACACCTTTTGAAATGTCTAATACCTCTGAAACATATCAAAAAATGCCTATTTAGTATTTTTATGATTCCCAAAACAGGGGCGCAGTCAATGTATCTGTATCACTGGCTTCGCCCCTGTCTGTATTGCCTTATTTGACTGATGACATATTGCATCAGAATCACAAAAAAACTCAGAAACTTTCGCTTCTGAGTTTAGAAGAGGCGCAGACCGGATTTGAACCGGTGGATACTGGTGTTGCAGACCATTGCC
>NZ_JBKSWG010000020.1:0-45572 GCF_047234585.1 Sellimonas sp.
AATATTGAATTTTCAAGGTTCAACACACCGTATTGGTGTGGGAAGTTTTAGTAACAAAACAAAACAATACCAGTTACACCATCTGCATGATGCCGCATACGGCTCCATGATTCCGGTCGAAAGTCTATACCGGGGAGATTTTCAAAACTATTCCGCTTTATACTTTGAACTTCCAACCCCTATATCAAAAAGAGGATTGCATACCAAACCCGCCGGAAAATATCTGAGGGCTTTCTGCAAAGGCAGTTGGGATAAGCTGCCGGGCAGATACAAAGAAATCCTTGATTATGCCGATAAGCAAGGATTCTCTTTGACGGGGTATTCTTATGAAACGGGTATCAACGAAACAGTTATTGACAATTTCAACGACTATATCACACAAATTGAAATACCAATCAAATTGGAATAATGTAGGCTGCTGTCTATCAAATTCTTGTGTGTTACTTTATGGCACATGAGCATTGAGTTAAGGATGCAATCTGGAAAAGAGACAGGATG
The DNA here is from genome assembly GCF_047234585.1 of Sellimonas sp. Classification (NCBI taxonomy): domain Bacteria; kingdom Bacillati; phylum Bacillota; class Clostridia; order Lachnospirales; family Lachnospiraceae; genus Sellimonas; species Sellimonas sp. The sequence goes on from NZ_JBKSWG010000020.1 coordinate 499, forward strand.
AGACTGGAATCCTGCCTCTTTTGCTGTTAATATAGAGATAGATTTGGAGAATATCCTGCACCCTGAACAAGTGCAGTCCGAAAAGCAAAGGGGGAACTGCTATGTGTCCGACAATCTTTCATATTGATGTGAATTCGGCGTATTTGAGCTGGACAGCCATAGAGTATCTGAAAAAAGGTGCAGACGAGGATCTCAGAGATATCCCGTGCATTATCGGAGGCGACCGGGAATCGCGTCACGGGGTGGTGCTGGCAAAATCTATCCCGGCAAAACGATTTGGCATCCGAACCGGCGAACCGGTTGTAAATGCCCTGAAAAAATGCCCGGATCTCAGAATGGAGCGACCGGATCATAAACTCTATGCCCGGTACAGCAGACAGATGATGAATCTTTTAAAAGATTACACACCGGATATTGAGCAGCTTAGCATCGACGAATGCTTCCTGGATTTTACCGGGATCGCATATCGCTTTTCAGATCCCATAGAAGGAGCTTTTGATATTAAAAACCGGATCCGAGATGAGCTTGGATTTACTGTCAACATCGGGATTTCTACCAACAAATTGCTGGCAAAAATGGCATCCGATTTTGAGAAGCCGGACCGTGTTCACACACTTTTCCCAAAGGAGATGCCGGAAAAAATGTGGCCCCTTCCAGTGTCTGAGCTCTATATGGCGGGACGCTCCAGCGTAGAAGTGCTGAGAAAGCTGGAGATCCGGACGATAGGAGAGCTGGCAAAAGCAGATCCGAACTTCCTCTCCCTTCATCTGAAGAGCCATGGCAGGACACTTTGGGAATTTGCCAATGGAATCGGGGATGATATCGTTCGCTCGGAGGCGGAAGAAGCAAAAGGGATAGGAAATTCCATCACACTTTCCAGGGATGCAGAGACGGCGGAAGAGGCCCGGAAGGTTCTCCTTTCATTGTCGGAAAGCGTCGGGCGAAGACTCAGAAAGGCGCAGAAGAAAGCGGGAATGGTAAGTGTGGAGATACGCTATGCCAACTTTCGGAATGTATCCCATCAGGCGATACTGGACACACCTTCACAGGCGGACAGTGTCATCTATAAAGCAGCGTGCAGACTGTTCGGAGAACTATGGAGCGGAGAACCCATCCGGCTTTTGGGAATCCGTACCGCCAAGCTTCATGAAGAAGACGTCCCTTTGCAGATGAATCTTTTTGACTATATGGAAGAAAAAAAGAAGGATGAAAAGCATCAGAAACTTGACCAGGCTCTCGATGAGATTAAGAAGAAATTTGGGGATGACGCGGTATTCCGTGGGACGCTGATGGACGGGAAATAGCGTTTGACAGCATTTTCTGTGAGAGGTATAATAAAATGATGTGAATAACGAGAAAAGAGGAAGAAAAAGATGGAATTTGTGCAGAGAGAATTCGTACCTGTACTCCTTGGAGGGGACATCAACACATACAGTGTGGCAAGAGCTTTCTATGAGCAGTACAAGGTAAAGACATATATCTTCGGGAAATACCCGACAGGTCCAAGCTATCAGAGTAAAATGATCGAGTATCATGCCAATCCGAAGATCGATACCGATGACTATTTTCTGAAAACAGTCAACACATTTGCAAAGAAACGTAAAGATAAGAAGATCGTGCTCGTAGGATGCGGAGACAGCTATGTAGCGCTCATCAGCAAGCACAAAAAAGAGCTGGAGCCGAATATCATTGCTCCATATATCGACTTTGACCTGATGAACAGTCTGCAGCAAAAAGAAACTTTTTATAACCTGTGTGAAAAACACGGAGTAGATTATCCAGGTACATTTGTTTATAAAAACGGCATGTCCATGGATTTTAAGATTGACTTCCCTTATCCGGTTATCCTGAAGCCATCTGACAGCATCAAGTACTGGGAGCATCCTTTTGATACACAGAAAAAAGTATATACCATCGAATCAAGACAGGAGCTGGAGACTGTGATCGGCCAGATTTACGGCGCAGGGTATGATGATAACCTGATCATACAGGATATGATTCCGGGGAACGACGAATATATGCGCGTGCTTACTTCCTATTCGGACAGAAACGGAAAGGTAAAAATGATGTGCCTTGGCCATGTACTTTTGGAAGAACACACGCCGCACGGTATCGGAAACCATGCAGTGATCATTACAGAACCAAACGACGGTCTGATGAAGCGTGTCAAAAATCTTCTGGAAGATATTCACTATGTGGGATTTTCCAATTTTGATATCAAATACGATAAAAGGGACGGGAAATACAAATTTTTCGAGATCAATACAAGACAGGGGCGCAGCAACTATTATGTGACTGGCTCTGGCTTCAACGTTGCAAAATATATAGTGGAAGAGTATGTCTACGGCAAAGAACTGAAATTTGAGACGGCCAAGGAGGAGCATCTCTGGATGGTTGTCCCGAGAGCGGTAGCATTCAAATACGTGAAAGATCCGAAATCAAAAGCTCTGATGAAAAGGCTGATAAAAGAGAAGAAGATGGTCAATCCTGTATTTAAGATGGGAGATCTGGGACTGCACCGCTTCTACCGCATGGTTCGGACTCATTTCAGTCACTTTATCAAATTTAAAAAGTACTATAGTTAAGAGCAGGAAAGGGCATCTTTGCACTATATAAGGAGGGGACTATGAAAGGAAAATTAGGAGTCATCGGCGGTATGGGACCCGAGGCAACCGCATATTTTTACGAAGAAGTCATCCGCCATACGAAGGCAGACTGTGACCAGGAACATATCAATATGGCGATTTTAAGCCATGCCCAGATGCCGGACCGGACAAAAGCCATCATAAGCGGAGAAGACAAAGAGCTGTTGGAAGCCATGAGGGAAGATGTACATGCCATGGAGCTGCTTCATGTGGACCATATCGCGATCCCATGCAATACGTCACACTATTTTTACGATCAGATCCAGGCTATGACAGATATTCCCATCATCCATATGCCAAGGGAAGCGGTAAGATACGCTGCAGACAGATATGAAGGTGTCAGAAAGATCGGCATTATGGGGACAGACGGAACGATTTCTTCCGGTATCTACCACAAAGAATGCGAAAGGCTGGGGATCGAGGCTGTCTCACCGTCCGAACAGAGACAAAGAGATGTGATGTCTCTGATCTACGACGATGTAAAGGCAGGAAAAAAGGGGGATTACCAGAAATTTGAGCGGACGATGGAAGAGTTTATCAAAAAAGACTGTGATGCGGTCATCCTCGCATGCACGGAGATTTCCGTCTTTAAAAAAGATCACGTCCTCCCGGCAATCTGTCTGGATGCTATGGATGTCCTGATCCGGGAATCCATCCTGCGCTCAGGCGCACAGTACAAATAAACAGCAATAAAGGAGAAAACATATGGCACAGATGAAAAGCGACACGCTGAAAACATATGCCGAACTTCTGAAAGAAAAGGGAATGCTTCTTGAGGCGGAACTTTTCGGACAGGAAGACAAGAAAGCCCGAATATTAACCTATGACTCCCGGGAAGTAAAGGAAGATACGATCTTCATCTGCAAGGGGGCTGCGTTTAAGGAAGAGTATCTGCAAAGTGCAGTGGAAAAAGGCGCTGTCCTTTATGTAAGTGAGAAAAAGTACAGCCTTACAAAGGATGTCCCATATTTGATCGTAAAGGATGTCAGAAAGGCTATGCCGGTCCTTGCTGACTTCTTCTACCATTCTGCGTGGGAAGATATGACGGTTATCGGAATCGGAGGAACAAAAGGAAAATCCACCTCTGCCTACTATATGAAGGCTGTCGTGGATGATTATATGGAGCACCTCGGGAAGAAAGAAAGTGCGGTCATCTCATCTATCGATATTTATGATGGGGTAAGTCGAGTGGAATCACACATCACGACGCCCGAAGCGGTAGAGCTTCAAAGACATTTCCGCAATGCAGCTGACAGTGGAATCGAGTTCGTGGAAATGGAAGTGTCAAGCCAGGCATTAAAATACAATCGGGTAGATAATCTGATCTTTGACGTGGGAATTTTCCTGAATATTTCAGAAGATCATATCAGCCCTATTGAACATCCTGATTTTGCCGATTATTTTGCTTCCAAGATGAAAATGTTTGCCCAGACAAAACATGCGGTCGTCAATCTCGACGCAGACTTTTCAGATCGGATCCTGGAGGAAGCGAAGGCGGCCGGGGATATGGTTACTTTCAGCACAAAATGTGAAGAAGCAGACTATTATGGTTATAATATCCGAAAAGACGGACATGAAACGAAGTTTTCCGTGAAAGCAAAAGACTTTGACGAAGAATTTATTCTGACTATGCCAGGTCTTTTCAATGTGGAGAATGCACTGGCCGTAATCGCGGCGGCGGAGATTCTTGGTATTCCGAGACAGTTTGCCCATTCCGGACTCCAGAGGGCACGTTCCAGCGGGCGGATGGAATTGTACGCAAGCAAAGACAAGAAGATCATCGCCATCGTAGACTATGCGCACAATAAACTGAGTTTTGAGAAGCTTTTCTCTTCCACAAAAGAAGAGTATCCGGATTATGGAATCGTTTCGATCTTTGGATGTCCGGGGAAAAAAGCTTATATCCGCAGAAGAGACCTTGGGACTATCGCCGGAAAATACGCTGAGAAAGTATATCTGGCAGCTGAAGATCCTGGATATGAGCCGGCAGAGGACATTTCAAAGGACATTGCCCAGTATGTGGAAGCGCAGCATTGTCCGTATGCCATCATCGAAGACCGTGGGGAAGCCATCCGTACCGCCATCCGGGAAGCGAAAGACAAGACGGTTCTTCTCGTGACTGGAAAAGGCAATGAGACGCGGCAGAAATATGGATGTGAGTATATTGACTGTCCGTCCGATGTGGAATACGTAAAGAAATATTTAGAAGAATACGATAGCGGGAAATAAGACGAAAAGCGGACAGGAAGCCTAACGGCTTCTTGCCCGCTTTCTCTCTCGTTATGACGCAATCGGAGTAAAAACACAAATGATGCAAACTAATACTGCGTCAGTCAGCCACCCATACCAATATTTCTGCACGGAAGAAAACAGAGAACAGATGCTGCGCGAGTTAATACACATAGCCAGAACAAAATATGGTGCAGAGCCGACATTTACGTTTCAACTTATTGTTGTATCAGGTATTTTTTCAATTCTTTCCTGATTTTTCGATAAAATCCACAAGTTCAGAGACGAAATCAGCAGTCCTGTTGCCCTTATCGTACTCCTGATTGAATTCCACAATGTCGTACGAAAGGATGTGAAGTTCATTCATAAGCCTGCGGAACATCAGAAACACATCTTCCTCGTCAAATCCGCCTGGTACAGGTACGGAGACGCCCGGCATGATGTCAGGATCCATAGAATCAATGTCGAAACTCAGATGAATGTGGTTCAGATGAGAAAGATGTCGGATCGTCTCGGTAAGACATTGGTCAAGCCCTTTGTCACAGATTTCCTCATAGGTATAGTAGAGAATCTTCTGCTCGTTGAGGATCGTAAGTTCCGGTGGATCAATATCCCGAAGTCCCAGGTAAACGATATTTTCTGGCTTGTATTTCGGTCCCTCTTTTAAAAAGCCAGTCAGTTTCGGGTTTCCCATTCCCAGGAGCGCAGAAACCGGAACACCGTGGATATTTCCGGTCACTGTCGTCTGGTCTGTATTGATATCCGCATGGGCATCGATGTAGATCAAACCGGTATCTTCCCCAAACGTGTCTTTCACGTAGACACTGGATGCGGAGGCGGATCCCATGACGACACTGTGATCCCCGCCAAGAAAAATCGGAGTTTTTCCAATCTCCAGCACAGAATACATATACTGGGCGATACTCTGGCATGTAGCGGCAACCGTATTTAAATTTTTAAGAGGGGTGGAAGCATCCTCTTCCATGATAATCTCAGGCAGCTTTGCGATCCGGAGATTCTCATACCTGTTTCTGAGATAATCCAGACTGTATTTGAGTCCCGGAGCACCTACCCCATGGTGCATCGGGCATCCAAAAATACTGAACATAAAAACCTCCAATGAAAAATTATTCTTTGACAGGATTTCAGTATAACACGGAAAGTATGAAATAACAAGATGCCCCGATGGAAGTAGGCGGTTGGCGAAAAGTAACAATTATGTTATGATTACTTATATTGATAGAAAGAGCTATCGGGAACTCATGGAATATGAAACTTTCGGGACTTCTTCATACGATCGCATATGAAAGGCTGGAAGGCACGAAAGAAATCCCTAATACGGAGGTCACAGGAGTATTCAGCAATTCCAGGGATGTGATCCCCGGAAGTATTTTCGTCTGCATCAGGGGAAGTGTCTGCGATGGAATCACATATGGAAGGGAAGCCATAGAAAAAGGAGCGGCGTTGGTAGCCGCACCAAAAGAACAAAAAGAAGAGCTAAAAGCCATTTTGAAAGCTGGAAATGAATGTGCAGGCATTCTCGTGGAAGATGAAAGGGAGGCGTTGTCTGTTCTTGCAGCCGCCTACGAAGGATACCCGGCAGAGTCACTTGTCATGATCGGCGTGACTGGGACGAAGGGAAAAACAACAACCGCTTATATGATACGGCATATTCTGGAAGATGCAGGATATCGTGTCGGGCTTTTAGGAACAATCGAGCAGTTTGATGGGGAAAAAAGTATTCCCTCCGTGCACACAACGCCAGACGCAGTATGCCTGCATAGAGAGTTGGGGAGAATGAGAGAAAACGGCTGCGATATCTGTGTGATGGAAGTTTCCAGTCAGGCACTTAAGCTTGAACGGACATATGGCATCATGTTTGATATCGGTATTTTTCTGAATCTCGGGAAAGATCATATCAGCCGATTTGAGCACAGCGATGAGGCGGAATATCTGGAGTGTAAAAGAAAACTTTTTCTCCAGAGTGATTTCGGGGTCGGAAACCGGGATGACAAAAGATATGACGCTGTTTTCCGTGATACTCCGTGCCGCAAGATCACTTATGGGATACGAAGCGGAAGATTCCGGGCAGAGAATATTTTCACGGATACGTGGGTCGATGGAAGGCCGGGGGTAATATTTACACAGGACAAAACGGAGTACGCGATCCCTGTCCCAGGGGAATATACGGTGTACAATGCGCTGGCGGCGATCGCGGTCTGCCGGATGATGGGTGTGGACAAAGAAAAAATCCGAAAGACTCTGAGACAGTTTTCGGTAAAAGGAAGAGCCGAGTTTATCAAAATTCCGGGAGGTGCAGTGGCTGTCATCGATTATGCACACAACGCTATGAGTCTTAAGAGCTTTCTTGACACAATGCGTAAGTACCGGCCGCATCGGCTTATTACCGTCTTTGGATGCGGTGGGGGGAGGGCAAAGGACAGAAGATACGAAATGGGGCGCGTATCGGGTCTGCTTTCGGATCTGACTGTTATCACGTCGGATAATCCACGATGGGAAAACCCGGAGGATATCATGGAGGATATCGAAGAGGGAATCCGGGAGACGAAAGGGGACTATATAAAAATCCCGGATCGAAGAAAGGCGGTGGACTTTGCGGTAGGGATGGCTCGAGAGGGGGACATCATTGTGGTGGCTGGAAAAGGCCACGAAGCATACCAGGAAATACAAGGAATAAAATATGAAATGGACGAACGGAGATTGGTAGAAGAAGCATGTATGCACAGATCATCATAGACATCACACACGAAAAGCTGGATCGTATTTTCGAATATCGTGTTCCGGAAGAGCTGGAAGGACAGCTTATCATTGGAGACGGAGTTATCGTGCCGTTCGGCAAGGGGAACGCGAGACGGAAAGGATACATCGTAGGATTTGCAGACGACTGCCGTTATGATCCCGCAAAGATCAAGGAAATCCTGGAGAGGGCCCCGCATACGATGGCGGTGGAAGAGACGTTTCTTTCCCTTGCAGCCTGGATGAGAGAGCATTACGGAGGGACGATGATCCAGGCTCTCAAGACAGTCCTTCCTATCAAAAAGAAAGAAAAGAAGAAAGAAAAGAAGATCGTAAGACGGCTCATATCAGAAGAGGAAGGAAAAACACTGCTTGAGTCGTTCCTTCGGAAAAATCAGCGGGCGAGAGCGCGTCTTCTTGCTGCGCTTCTGGAAGATGAGGAAGTTGACTACACATGGATTACGAAAAAACTGAATATCACATCTCCTGTTATCCGGGCTCTGGAAGAAAAAGGAGTGTTGGAAGTTTCAGCCGAAAGGATTATTCGAAATCCTGTGAGACATAAACCAGCTGAATTGAAAGAACTTACCTTTACGCCAGAGCAAGAGAACGCAATTTCCCATTTTCGGAAGGATTATGAAAGCGGAAAGCGCGGCACTTATCTCGTATACGGTGTGACGGGAAGCGGAAAGACGGAAGTATACATGGAGATGATACGTACGGTAACGAAGGCGGGAAAACAGGCGGTAGTCCTGATTCCGGAGATTGCACTGACTTATCAGACAGTTATACGCTTTGTGAGAAATTTTGGCGACCGGGTGTCAATCATGAATTCCAGACTATCCAAAGGCGAGAGGTATGATCAGACTGAACGTGCAAAAGCCGGAAAAATCGATGTAGTCATCGGCCCGCGATCGGCGCTATTTACTCCATTTCCGGACCTTGGGCTCATTGTGATTGACGAAGAGCACGAGACCACGTATAAAAGCGAACAGATGCCCAGGTACCATGCTAGGGAGACGGCAGAAAAACTGGCACAGCTTTGCGGGGCAAGCGTAGTGCTAGGCTCTGCAACCCCTTCTATGGAAGCGTTTGACCGATGCAGGAAAGGGAAATACACATTGCTCCGTTTGAGAAAAAGGGCAGGAAGCCAGAGTATGGCGAATGTGACCACGGTAGATATGAGGAAAGAACTGAAAAACGGAAACAGGTCCATTTTAAGTGACTGCCTCAGCCAAAAGATAAAAGAACGACTTCTCAAGCGGCAGCAAGTCATGCTTTTTCTTAACCGGAGAGGATTCGCGGGCTTCCTGTCTTGCAGGTCATGCGGATATGTAGTAAAATGTCCTCATTGTGACGTATCGCTGTCCTGGCACAAAGGAAATCGGATGGTATGTCACTATTGCGGGCATGAAGAACCTGTGCCGACGGTATGTCCGGCATGCGGATCCAGACACATCGGGGCTTTTAAAGCAGGCACGCAGCAGGTTGAAGACATGGTAAAAAAGGCGTTTCCCGAGGCGCGAGTCCTTCGGATGGATATGGATACGACGAGAGAAAAGGAAGGATATGAGAAGATCCTGTCCTCCTTTTCCAATCAGGAGGCGGATATCCTGATCGGGACCCAGATGATCGTCAAAGGACACGATTTTCCAAATGTGACGCTTGTAGGTGTCCTTGCTGCAGATATGTCTCTTTACACGAGCGATTACCGCGCAGCAGAGCGGACATTTTCTCTTCTTTGTCAGGCTGCGGGGAGGGCCGGAAGAGGGAGCGAACCTGGCGAAGCGGTCATCCAGACATACAGTCCGGATCACTACAGTATCCGGGCGGCTGCCAAACAAGATTATGAGACGTTTTTTGAGGAAGAAATGCGCTACAGAGAGCTGATGGGGTATCCGCCGGCAGAGCATCTGATGGCTGTGCTGATGAGTTCCGAGGACGGTGCATTATTGGAAAAGGGTGGATATTATCTGAAAATGTTCACAGAAAAGACAAAACACAATGATAAGATGGAGATTATAGGTCCAGCCAGTCCGCCGATCGGGAAGATCAAGGATGTGTACCGAAAGGTACTGTACGTAAAGCATCCGGACTACGAAGTGCTTGTAAAAACAAAAAACAAAATGGAACAGTATATAGAGGTCAATGCCGGATTTTCAAAAATACGAATCCAGTTCGATTTTGATCCGGTACAGTCCTTTTAAAATTTATAGAAAAAGAGAGGGAAAATCATGGCAATCAGAAAGATACGAGAAGTCGGAGATGAAGTTCTGACAAAGAAATGCAAAAGCGTAGACAAAATGACACTGCGGACACAGATCCTGATCAAGGATATGTTTGACACAATGTACGACGCTATGGGCGTGGGACTTGCTGCGCCGCAGGTGGGCATCTTAAAACGCATCGTTACGATCGATGTGGGAGAAAACCCGATCGTGCTGATCAATCCGGAGATCCTTGAGACAGACGGAAGTCAGACAGGGGAAGAAGGATGCTTAAGTCTCCCGGGCAAATACGGCGTTGTTACGAGGCCGAATCATGTGAAAGTGAAGGCGCTGAATGAAAATATGGAAGAGGTCATCCTGGAAGGAGAAGGCCTTCTTGCCAGGGCTTTCTGTCATGAGATCGAGCATCTGGACGGACTGATGTACATGCGGCTTGCAGAAGATGGGATCCATGACAACAGTGCTGAGTAAAGAGGAGGAAGACAATGAAAGTCATTTTTATGGGGACGCCGGAATTTTCGGTAGGTACACTGGAGGCACTGATCGAGGCTGGGCACGAGGTTGTTCTTGCGGTAACACAGCCGGATAAGCCAAAAGGACGGGGACACGAGATGCAGTTTCCGCCGGTCAAAGAAGCGGCTTTAAGATACGGGATCGAGGTATATCAGCCAAGGAGAATCCGGGAAACAGAATGTATAGAAAAGCTTCGGTCCTATCAGGCGGACATTATGGTAGTAATTGCTTTTGGGCAGATTTTGCCAAAGGAGATTCTGGAGATGACGCCGTATGGATGTGTCAATGTCCATGCATCGCTTCTGCCGAAATACAGAGGTGCGGCGCCGATCCAGTGGGCGGTCATTGACGGAGAGCAGGTAAGCGGTGTCACGACAATGCAGATGGATGAAGGTCTTGACACGGGAGATATGCTTCTGAAGACGGAAGTGGTGCTGGATCAGAAAGAGACCGGCGGAAGTCTTCACGACAAACTTGCAAAAGCAGGGGCAGCACTTTGCGTAGAGACATTAAGACAGATGGAAGCAGGAACAGTCATACCAAGCAAGCAGGGAGAAAGCCCGACTGCCTATGCCAAGATGCTGGACAAGACGCTGGGAAAAATTCGCTGGGAAGACAGCGCAGCGTCCATCGAAAGGCTGATCCGAGGTTTAAATCCGTGGCCAAGTGCATATACTACCTGGGACGGGAAAATAATGAAACTGTGGGCGGCGGACGTATCGGAAGAAGAAGGACCGAAAACTGCGGTGCCAGGAGAGATTGTCCGCGTGGAAAAAGATGCGTTCACGGTAAAAACAGGTCTTGGCTTGCTTATAGTCCGGGAACTACAGATCCAGGGAAAAAAGAGAATGGATGCAGGATCCTTCTTAAGGGGAGCGAAGATCAAAGAAGGAACGGTACTTTCATAGTACCGGCAGTATAAAGGAGAGACATACATGCCATTTTTCTATTTTGATCCCACATACAGTCTGGTCATCATCGGCGTGCTGATCTGTATGGCGGCGTCGGCACGTGTGAAATCCACTTACGCAAAATATAGCCGTATGCGGAGTCACACAGGGATGACAGGAAGAGAAGCAGCAGAAAGAGTGCTGAGAGGAGCCGGAATTTATGATGTGCGTGTCGAGCATATCAGGGGAAACCTGACGGACAACTATGATCCGAGAAATAAAGTGCTTCATCTTTCAGATACGACGTACAATTCTGCATCCGTGGCAGCCATCGGAGTAGCGGCACACGAGTGTGGACATGCGATTCAGCACGCCAGAGGCTATGCGCCGATAAAGTTGAGAAGTGCGATCGTGCCGGTGGCAAATTTTGGATCAGCCATTGCCTGGCCATTGATTCTTTTTGGACTCCTTTTTCACAGTGAGTCCTCCGCCATGCTGATCAATCTGGGAATCCTTGCATTTTCTTTTGCAGTTCTGTTTCAGCTTGTGACGCTGCCGGTGGAATTCAATGCTTCCAGCCGTGCGATCCGTATTCTTGGAGATACGGGAATGCTTTATCCGGATGAACTCTCTGCAGCGGGAAAAGTGCTCCGGGCAGCTGCCCTTACTTATGTGGCAGGTGCGGCGTCGGCCATTCTTCAGCTTCTGCGAATCCTGATATTAACAGGAGGACGACGAAATGACTAAAACGACAAATGAGAGAGAGCTTGCTCTGGCGGTGCTTCTTTCTGTTTTGAAAGAAGGAGCGCCGGCGCATCTGGCTCTTCGGAATATTCTTGAAAAATATCAGTATATCGATAAAAAAGAGCGGGCCTTTGTCACGAGGGTCGTGGAAGGAACGCTGGAACATCTGATAGAGATCGACTACATCATCGATCAGTTTTCCAAAGTAAAATCAGCAAAAATGAAACCGGTTATCTGTATGATCCTCCGGATTTCTGTCTATCAAATGAAATATATGGATCATGTTCCGGATTCCGCTGTCTGCAACGAGGCGGTCAAGCTGGCAAAGAAAAAGGGATTTCAAAGTCTGGCGGGATTTGTAAACGGAGTGCTTAGAAATATCGGGAGAAATCTTTCCAGCATTACATATCCGAAAGAGCCGAAAAGCCTCTGCTGGTCTGTTCAGTATTCCATGCCGGAGTGGATCATAGATAAATGGCTTTTGGCCTACTCTGAAGATACAGTAAAGACGATTCTGCAGGATATTCAAAGGGAAAAACCGACTTGTATCCGGTTCGATCCGGACAAGATTTCAAAAGAGGACTTAACAAACAGGCTTTTGGCCGAAGGAGTGGAAAAGGCAGAGGAACATCCGCTTTTGCCATATGCACTTCTTATATCCGGGTATGACTACCTTGGTTTTCTGGAAAGTTTTGAAGAAGGGCTTTTCTATGTGCAGGATGCAAGTTCGATGATGGCGGTGGAAAGTCTTCCTGTGAAATCGGGGGACTATATCATTGATGTGTGCGCTGCACCTGGAGGGAAGGCGCTTCATGCGGCGGAAAAACTTGCTGGGACAGGTCATGTGGAGGCGCGTGATCTGACGGAATATAAAGTAGGGCTGCTGAAAGAAAATATCGAAAGATGCGGTATGAGAAATGTGGAGGCAGTCAGGATGGATGCTCTCGTGTATGATGAGGCATCTTGTGAAAAGGCGGATATTGTGATCGCTGATCTTCCATGTTCAGGTCTTGGAGTCCTCTCAGGGAAAAAAGATATCCGTTACAGGATGACAGAAAAGCAGACCACAGAGCTTTCACAACTTCAGAGAAAGATGCTCTCTGTCGTGAAAGACTATGTGAAGCCAGGAGGCTGTCTATTGTACAGCACATGCACGATTAACAGAGAAGAAAATGAGGAAAATACCGCATGGTTTCTTGGGGAATATCCGGAGTTTGTATTGGAAAAGGAAAAGCAGTATCTGCCGGGCATCGATCCATGCGATGGTTTTTACCTTGCGGTACTGAAAAAACAGGAGTCTTAAAGATGGAAAAGAAAGATATCGGTTCTTATACATTGGAAGAGTTACAAAAAGAGATGGCACAAATCGGGGAAAAGCCATTCCGGGCAAAACAGATCTACGAATGGATTCACAAGAAGCTCGTCCAGTCTTTCGATGAGATGAGCAACCTTTCAAAAACACTTAGGGAAAAGCTTGACCAAAACTATGAGATCGCGCAGGTAAAACTCGTGGAGCGGCAGATTTCCCGGATAGACGGAACAAACAAATTTCTCTTTGAGTTAAGTGACGGCAATATGGTAGAAAGTGTGCTTATGAAGTATAAGCACGGAAACAGTGTCTGCATTTCGTCCCAGGTTGGATGTCGGATGGGATGCCGTTTCTGTGCATCTACCATTGGAGGGCTTGTGAGAAACCTGACTCCGTCTGAAATGCTGCGGGAAGTGTACGAGGTGCAGAAATTAAGCGGCGGACGTGTATCCAACATTGTCATTATGGGAACGGGGGAACCTCTTGACAATTACGACAATTTTGTCCGTTTTATCCGGATGGTAAGCGATGCGAACGGCCTCAATATCAGCCAGAGGAACATCACAGCGTCTACGTGCGGCATCGTGCCGAATATCCGGAGATTGGCGGAGGAACATCTGCAGATCACGCTTGCGCTTTCTCTTCACGGTTCCACACAGGAGAAGCGGAAAAAACTTATGCCGGTGGCAAATAAATACGATCTTTCAGAAGTGCTCGATGCATGTGATTTTTATTTCAGAGAAACCGGACGCAGAGTGACATTTGAGTACAGTCTTGTCCATGGAGTCAATGATACGCCGGAAGATGCAGCGGAACTTACGCGTCTTTTGAAGCATCGCAACTGCCATCTGAATCTGATTCCAGTCAATCCGATAAAGGAGCGGGATTTTCAGAAACCTGACAAAAAATCTGCCATGATTTTTCAAAATAATCTTGAAAAAAATGGGATTAATGTTACTATTAGAAGGGAAATGGGCTCTGATATTGATGGAGCCTGTGGTCAGTTGAGAATAAAACACAGACAAGAATAAGGAGATGTAAATGAAAACATTTTCAATGACTGATATTGGAAGAAGAAGGGAAATCAATCAGGATTACGTGTTTGCGACGGATCAGCCGATTGGAAATCTTCCGAATCTGCTTGTGGTGGCCGATGGTATGGGAGGACACCGGGCAGGAGATTTTGCTTCCAAATATACAGTGGAAGTTCTGGAGAAAGAAGTACGAAACAGCAAAGAGACGCACCCGGAAGCAATTATCGGAAGTGCGATTCAGACTGCAAATGAGAAACTGATACAGGAAGCAGAAAGCGACAGCAGGCTGGAAGGGATGGGGACGACACTTGTGGCTGCCACTATCATGGACCGCACTTTGTATTTCGCGAATGTGGGGGACAGCAGGCTGTATTTGATAAATAAAGAAATCCGACAGCTTTCAAGAGACCATTCCATGGTAGAAGAGATGGTAAGGCTTGGAGGACTGACAGAAGAAGAAGCAAAGCACCATCCGGATAAAAACATTATCACGCGGGCTATCGGCGTCAAGAAAAGGGTAGAGCCGGACTTTTTTGAATATCGTCTGAAAGGTGGAGATATCATTTTGATGTGCAGCGACGGGCTGACAAATATGGTAGATGACGACGAGATTTTCCAAATCGTAAAAAGTTCCCGCGATATTGTGGAAGCAGTAGAAAATTTGGTACAGAGAGCAAATGAAAACGGCGGTGCAGACAACATAGGGGTAATTCTGGCAGAGCCGTATGCAGATGAGGTGAGTGTATGGTAAAAGATGGTATCGTATTAGGGGAGCGGTATGAGATCATAAGCAAACTCGGCGCCGGAGGGATGGCCGATGTCTATAAAGGCCGCGATAAGATGCTGAACCGGTATGTGGCGGTCAAAGTACTGAAGAAAGAATACCGGGAAGATGAGACATATGTAAAGAAATTTCGTTCGGAGGCACAGGCTGCGGCTGGTATCATGAATCCGAATATTGTCAATGTCTACGATGTGGGGCTGGATCGTGGACTGTACTATATGGTTATGGAACTGGTGGAAGGCATTACGCTGAAAGAATATATTGCCAAGAAGGGAAGACTGACGCCAAAAGAAGTCATCAGTATTACCCTGCAGGTATGTGCCGGCATGGAGGCGGTACATAAAGGGCATATTATTCACCGGGACATTAAACCGCAGAATATTATCATTTCCAATGAAGGGAAGGTAAAGGTTACAGACTTTGGAATTGCCAAAGCTGCAAGTTCCAATACGACAAGCTCTAACGCCATGGGATCTGTCCATTATACATCCCCGGAACAGGCAAGGGGAGGGTTTTCCGATGAGAAGAGTGATATTTATTCTATCGGTATTACCATGTATGAGATGATTACAGGACGGGTTCCGTTTGATGGGGAGACGACAGTAGCCATTGCTGTCAAACATCTCCAGGAGGAGATTGTTCCTCCTTCAGAGTATGTGGATATCCCGTATAGTCTGGAGCAGATCATCCTGAAATGTACACAGAAAAATCCAGATAAGCGTTATCCGAACGTGACGCTGCTCTCCCAGGATCTGCGCCATTCCCTATCAGATCCAGAAGGAGATTTTGTGAGAAATACGGCGGCAGCGGCAGCAGGGTCTGAGACCGTGGCTATTACCGATGCTGAGAGGCGGAAGATACAGGATCGTTATACGGGACGTTACGACGATGAGTACGATGATGAGTATGATGATGACGAATACGATGACGAGTACGATGAACCATACGATGACCGTTATGATGATGAATATGATGATGGGTACGATGATGACGACCGGTATCATGCAAGAGGCAAAAAAGGCACAAAACCTCGCATGAGCAAGACGATGAAAATTATTATGATTTTGATTGCGGTTCTGGCTGTCTGCGCGGCGGTGTTCGGTATCGGAAAAGCGTTTGGCATATTTGGATCGGAAAGAACCCAGGTAGAAGAAAAAGAACAGGTTGATGTGCCGGATCTTTCTGGTCTTACAGAGGCACAGGCAAGGGATGCCGCTGAGAAGCGAGGATTTAAATTGAAAGTGGCAGGGGAAGAAGCATCCGATGAAGAAGAAGGAACTGTCATCGACCAGACGCCGGCATATGGAAAACAGGCTAAGAAAGGTTCTACTATCGAAGTGACGCTCAGCAAAGGCCAGGAGATGGTGGCAGTGCCGGATGTTGCAGGAGATGACATCAGCACAGCTACCCGTAAGATAGAAGATGAAGGCCTGAAAGTGGGTGGAACGGAAGAAGAATACAGTGATGAGTACGAAGAGGGCGAGGTCATCC
Source organism: Sellimonas sp. (assembly GCF_047234585.1). Lineage (NCBI taxonomy): Bacteria > Bacillati > Bacillota > Clostridia > Lachnospirales > Lachnospiraceae > Sellimonas > Sellimonas sp. The sequence continues at coordinate 17,123 of NZ_JBKSWG010000020.1, forward strand.
GAACGAGTCCTTCCGCTGCACGGGAAGTGGAGAAAGGAACGGAAGTTACTCTCTACGTGAGCAAAGGGGAAAACCCATCTACCCAGACAGTGACGGTACAGAATTTTGTGGGAATGCCGGAAGATGATCTGATTTCCTGGGCGGACAGCAATGGAATTTCCGTATCCCGTTCTGAGACGTACAGCGATACGTACGAAGAAGGAATGATCATTTCCCAGTCACTAAAGAGTGGGGAAATTTCCAAAGGCACGACGATTTCGTACGTTGTCAGCAAAGGAAAGAATCCGGATGAAGGCAATAGCGGAACTGATAGCGGAGATGACAATAAGAATCCGGACAGCGGTAATTCCGGAACAGAGGATCCGGACGGCAACACGGGATCATCCTCTACGGATTCCAAAGGTATCTGGGAATCCAATATTGCAGCATGGGCATCTGAACACGGAATCAAAGATTATACGATTAAATATGAGAAAAGCTCATCCGTGGAAACAGGTAAAGTAATCCGGCATGAGACGGGAAGCGACGGAAAGACTGTCTTTTATGTGAGCAAGGGAGCTTAAGGCAGTGCCGGAAAAAATACGACAGGAGACTTTCATGCAAGGAAAAATTGTGAAAGGGATTGCCGGATTCTACTACGTTCACGTAGTAGGATCCGGTGTTTATGAATGCAAGGCCAAAGGAGCATTCCGAAAAGAAAAACGAAAACCACTTGTCGGCGACAATGTGGAAATCGACATTTTGGATGAAGAAGAAAAGACAGGGAACATCACGGAGATCCATAGGAGAAAGAACGAACTGATCCGGCCGGCTGTGGCCAACATCGACCAGGCATTAGTTGTCTTTGCTGTGACGAAACCGAAACCGCATCTGAACCTTCTGGATCGGTTTCTCGTCATGATGGAATGTAAGGAGATTCCTGTCGTTCTTTGTTTTAATAAAAAAGATCTGTCAGAAGACAGAGAGTGGAAAAAGCTGCAGTCAATCTATGAGACATGCGGCTATCCGACGATCTTTTCAAGCGCGGCAAAAGAAGAAAATATCGATATGGTACGGCAGGCTCTGCACGGAAAGACGACAGTGCTGGCAGGACCGTCGGGAGTAGGAAAGTCATCCCTCATTAACCTTCTCCATCCGGAAGCTGGCATGGAGACAGGGGATATCAGCAGGAAGATTGAGAGAGGGAAACACACGACAAGACATTCCGAACTTTTTCCGCTGGACGAATGCTCTTATATTATGGATACGCCGGGATTTAGTTCCCTTTATGTCAACGATTTTGAAAAAGAGGATTTGAAGATGTATTTCCGGGAATTTGAGCCTTATGAGGGAGAGTGCCGCTTTCAGGGCTGCAGCCATATACATGAACCTGGATGCAGAGTCAAAGAGGCGCTGGAAGCAGGGAAAATCCCCGAAAGCCGTTATAAAAACTATCTGGAAATGTACAAGGAACTGGAAGAAAAAAGACGTTACTAGAGGAGGTAGACATGAAGTATATTTTGGCACCGTCTATTCTTGCAGCGGACTTCAAGTGTCTGGAAAAGCAGATGAAGATGACGGAGGAAAGTGGGGCAGAATATCTGCATTTTGATGTGATGGATGGAATGTTTGTACCTAGTATCTCTTTCGGGATGCCGGTACTGAAATCCATTCGAAACGCTACGAATCAGGTTATGGATGTCCATCTGATGATACAGGAGCCGATACGATATGTGGAAGAATTTGCAAAAGCGGGCGCAGATATCATCACAGTTCATCTGGAGGCGTGTTCAGATGTGCAAAAAACGATCGAAAAAATCCGGGACTGTGGAAAAAAAGCTGCCATATCAATCTGTCCAGAGACGCCGGCAGCAGAGCTGGCGCCGTATCTTGAAATGGTGGATATGATCCTGATCATGAGCGTACATCCGGGATTCGGAGGACAAAAATTTATTCCGGATTCCCTTCAGAAAATCCGGGATGTGAAAGCTATGGTGGAAGAGAAGAATGTAAAGACAGATATCGAAGTGGACGGCGGGATCTACACGACGAATGTGGAGGATGTGCTGGATGCGGGTGCAAATGTCATTGTGGCAGGCTCTGCAGTGTTCGGAGGCGACCCGGCTGCAAACACGAAAGCAATGATGGAGATTTTGAAAAAGTATGAGTAGGATTACGATTATCATAACTGGAGGGGATGTAAATGACGCATTTGTCTTGTCCGTGCTGAATGCCTATCCCCAGAAAAGAATCATCGGAGTAGATAAAGGGCTTGAGGTTCTTTACCGGAATAAGGTGCTTCCGGATTATATTGTAGGAGATTTTGACAGTATCAAAGAGGAAGTGATCAGATATTACAGAGATGAGACAGACGTGCCGATCCGGGAATTTAATCCGGTAAAAGACGCCTCGGACACAGAGATTGCGATCAGGCTTGCCATCACACTTGGATGTGACAAAATGATCCTTCTCGGAGCTACAGGAAACCGGCTCGACCATGTATGGGCAACAGTCCAGTCGCTGGAGATCGCAAGCTCCGCCAATGTGGAAGCAGAGATTTTGGACAGGCATAATCGGATTCGCCTCTTTGACGGAGGACAGGAGATTCATCTGAAAAAGGCAGAGGCGTTCGGCAAATATTTTTCCGTATTCCCATGGAATGGGGATGTGGAGCGTCTTACCATCAAGGGTGCGAAATACCCCCTGGAAAATCATTACCTGAAGCCTTGCGACAGCTTGTGTGTCAGCAACGAGATACAGGATGAAGAGGCGGTAATTTCCTTTGCATTCGGAAAGATCCTTTTGATGGAAACAAGAGACGAATGCGGGGAGCAGGAGACGGTGCGTTCTGCGCATGCCCTGTAATAGAACAAAAGAATGGAGAAAAATTGAGATGAAATTAGGAATTGTAAGTTATGCTCCTAATTTTATATCTCAATGCTTGTCTCTAAATGCCCATAAAGCGTGATAGAATCAAGGTTTTCCGTATATTGACCCATATAAAGATTTATATATCTCTATGCTATAGAATGCCGAAATGGTGTAAAAATGGTGTAGAGAAATCAAAGGTACACAGGCGTAAAAAGTCTCACTGCAACCAAAAAATCGGGCTTCAGCTATAGGATAAGCCCAGATAAAAATGAATTGAACATAGAGCGGTTATCTGCCGTCAGGAGAAATCCTGGCTGGCGGGTAACCGCTCTTTTTTTGTTTCTGCCGCTACTGGTAGAAGCAGAAACTATGCAATGCAAGGAGGTTTTGTGAAATGAACAATATGTTGTTTACGAGTGCAGAGCCGTAAGGAGGTGGTCGGATGGCTGTTTTCCGGGTAGAGAAAAATGCCAACTATACAACCATGTGTAACTACCATCTGCGGGATCAGACACTGAGTCTGAAAGCAAAAGGACTTCTTTCCATGCTTCTCAGCCTGCCGGACACATGGCACTACTCTGTAAGAGGGCTTGCGGCAATCTCCTTGGAAGGTGTGGACGGTATTCTCACTGCCCTGAAAGAATTGGAAACACATGGCTATCTGGAACGCCGTCAGCTTCGTCAGCCGAACGGTCGCTTGGGACAAACGGAGTATGTGATTTTTGAAAAGCCGAAATTGCAGCCGTGTATGGATTCACCGTGTACGGAAAAGCCGGATACGGTAAGTCCGAGTACGGTTCCACCGTATACGATAACTCCCTCACAAAGAAGTAAAGAAGGATCAAGTAAAGAACAATTAAGTACAGATGAGAAGGCAAAAACAGTATCACAACCTTCTCGTCATCGGTACGGAATGTATCAGAATGTACTTCTTTCGGACGAAGAATTGCAAAAGCTCCAAACTGAGTTTCCAGCAGACTATCAGAGCCGCATTGAACGATTGTCGGAATATATGGCTTCCAGCGGAAGGCGTTATAAAAATCATTTAGCTACCATTCGTAGTTGGGCAAGGCGGGATTCCAAACAGTCCAAACTGCCAGCCTACAACCACGATAACTATCGGTACAAGGAGGGAGAAAGTTTATGAATACAATGTTCGGTTTTCTGGATCGTATTCAGGTTCAGAAAGAACCTGGGCCAGAGCAGTATCTCGGCGAAGATGGACTCATTTATTGTGGGAAATGTCATACGCCGGTTCAATGCCGGATCACATTTGAGGGCAGAGAACGGATCATGCCCTGCATCTGCAAATGCCAGAAGGAAGAACGGGAACGGCAGGAACAGCGTATGAAGGAGGAAGAGCAGCTGCTCTATGTCCGTCGTCTAAAAGCGGCAGGTATCCAGGAGCGACATCTTCAGGATTGGACATTTGCATCAGCGACGGATACTCCCAGCGTCCAGATGGCGAAACGGTATACGGAGAATTGGAAGAAGGTCAAGGCAGAAAACCTTGGTCTTTTACTTTGGGGCGATGTTGGAACAGGAAAATCATTCCTGGCTGCCTGTATTGCTAATGCATTGTTGGAAAAAGGTGTTCCTGTCCTGATGACCAATTTTTCCAAAATCCTAAACCAGATGGGTGCCATGTATTCGGATGAGCGGTACCGCTATATTGCTTCTTTCAACCGCTTCTCTCTGCTGATTATTGATGATCTTGGAATTGAGCGGAATACCGAGTATGCGCTGGAACAGGTTTACGCTGTTGTTGATGAGCGCTATAAAGCGGGACTTCCATTGATTATCACAACAAACCTGACAATCAGCCAGCTCCGTAATCCTGAAGATGTGGCACACGCCAGAATTTACAGCCGGATACTGGAGATGTGTACGCCTGTACACGTTCCGGGGCTAGACCGGCGCACTGCGATTGGAAAATCGAAGCAGGAACTGGTCAAGGAGGTACTGTTCTCCTAGTAGAAAAACGGCTGTACAGCCGGGAAAGAGAGGGTTTTATGAATGCCTGTAAAAAAGTCTGAACGGGTTCAGGAGATTCCACTCTCTGAATTACACCCGTTCAAAAATCACCCTTTCCGGGTGGTGGATGATGAAGCCATGCAACGCACAGTAGAAAGCGTGGCACAATTTGGCGTATTAGCTCCTGCGCTTGCCCGCCCCCGTTCGGAGGGCGGATATGAATTAGTGGCAGGCCATCGGCGCATGAGGGCATCTGAGCTTGCCGGGCTTGAAACCATGCCGGTGATTATCCGGCAAATGGATGATGATACCGCAACCATCGCAATGGTGGACTCCAATCTTCAAAGGGAGACGCTTCTCCCCAGTGAGCGTGCGTTTGCTTACAAGATGAAGATGGAGGCGATGAAGCATCAGGGAGAACGGACGGATTTAACTTCCGGCCAACTTGGCCGGAAGTCTGACGGTAAAGAATCCAGAGAGCTCATTGCTGAGCAAACCGGTGAAAGCGCCCGTCAGGTTCAACGATTTATCAATTTGACCAATCTGATCCCGGAGCTTCTGGATATGGTGGATCGTAAAGAAATCGCATTCAACCCGGCGGTGGAATTGTCTTTTCTAAAAAAAGAGGAACAGAAAGGTTTCCTGGAAGCTATGGATTACGGACAGTCCACTCCATCGTTGTCTCAGGCACAGCGGATTAAAAAGCTCAGTCAGGCAGGGATGTGTACCCAGGAAGCTATGAACACGATTATGAATGAAGAGAAAAAGAGCGAATTGGATACGGTCACGCTTAAGAATGACGTACTCCGCAAGTATTTCCCGCGCTCTTATACTCCAAAGCAAATGCAAGATACGATTATCCGCCTGTTGGAACAATGGCAGAAAAAGAGACAGCGGGATCAGTCAAGGTAAAGGAGAACAAATATGCTCAACAAAAATGAAATGAATGGTAAAGCCAATGCTGTGGATGTAGATGTGGACTTGCTGGTGGCAGGTATCGGAGAAATGCTGGATGGAATCCGGCACTGCCTGAAAGCTACCGATCTGCACAGCAGTTCAACAGACAGCGATTACATTCTGATGGTCGCTGCGCTTCCGGGGAAAGGTATCCAGGTAAAAGACGTCACCGAATGTTTTGATGTGCTGAAATGCTTCGGCACAGACGATTCCGTAATTCAGGCTCCGGACTGTGATTTGCTTATGAGTTATGATGAACGGCAGGTTCTGGTGCTGGATGGTCGGAAATATCTGGTCGGCCCTGCTGTCTTCTATGATGTGGACGGTGACGGTGAGGACGTTTCTGTGACTGCAGAGGACATCTACGATGTACAGCGCATGGTCGCTAACCGCACGGTAATTCTTTGTGCTGACGGGCAGGACTTTCCGGCGCTTCTGCTGAATGGTGAGGTATGAAGAAATATGAGCTGATTTATGTCGATCCGCCCTGGCGTTACCGCAGCGGCAAGGTACAGGGAGCCGCAATTAACCATTACGCTACAATGTCAGATGAGGAACTATATCAGCTTCCCGTTGCAGAAATTGCGGCAGATAATTGTGTATTGCTTCTGTGGGCAACCTTTCCAAAGCTCCCGGAAGCCCTTCGGCTGATTGAAGCGTGGGGCTTCCAGTACAAGACAGTCGGCTTTGTATGGGTAAAGACAAATCCATCCGGAAACGGCTTTTTTCTCGGCCTTGGCTGGTGGACACGCAGTAATGCTGAGATATGTTTGCTGGCAGTCAGAGGGAAACCAAAACGTCAATGCGCCGGTATTTCTCAGCTGATTATCAGTCCCAGAGAGCGGCACAGCAAAAAGCCGGATATTGTTCGTGATCTGGCAATTTCGCTGGTGGGCGATGTACCGCGCATTGAGTTATTCGCAAGGGAAACGTCTCCCGGCTGGGATGTCTGGGGAAATGAGGTGGATTGCAGCATTACGCTGACGCAATCGGAAGGAGATGCACATGAGTAACGGAAAAACCATTGGTGAACTGATGGAGGAAATGCGTCTGAAAGCTGGCGCAAAGGAGTATCACGGACATGAGTATATGGCACTGGAGCGCTTTGCTGACGATACCCGCCATATGATTATCTTTGATGTTCTGACAAAAGATTCTCCTGTTGGATGGCAAGGTGAGCGAACCCGTTTGTTTTTAACGGATGAAGGGTATCGAAAATCCCTCGAAAATCAGGAAAAAGGTCACATCAAGATTTTAAGCCATGCCCGTGTAGTGCAGGGACACCTGCATTACGATAAAAAAGAACAGATTCGTTGATGCCGGAACGGTAGTTTTTCTACCTGATCCGGCATCTTTCATTTTCCCCGATTCCGTGTTCGGGTTAAGGAGGTGGTCTATTGCAGGAGGAAGTAGAAAACAGGACACTGAATCTGGCGATCAGCACAACAAAGCTGAGTGGTCGGGCGCTGCTTGCGGCGTTTCGGAAATATATGCAGCATCGACGCAATGTAAAAGCAAATAAGCTGGCTGCTGAAAACGAAAAGCCTGTAGGTGAGCAGACCATTGATCAGCTGTTAGGGCAAAATCAGGGTGCCACCAATATTGAGATTGAGAAAACGGACATCAAAGGCTTTAAGAGGTTTCTGGACAAGTATGGCATTGATTATGCCATTACGAAAGATCCGTCCCAGGCGCCGCCCCGGTATCTGGTATTTTTCAAAGCCAGGGACGGAGACGCCATGACGGCTGCGTTTAAGGAATACTCTGCGTCTCTGCTGCAAAAGCAAAAGAAACCGAGTGTACTCAAGCAGCTGAACAAACTGAAGCAGTTGGTGGCTTCCATGCCCGCGAAGGTACGGCAGAAGAAACAGGAGCGTGATTTATGAGTAAGAAAGAAATCAAACGCCTGGTAATTCTGAATATCCCGTATCTGATTCTTGGATTGCTTGCTACCAATCTGGGAGAAGCATGGCGTCTGGCAGAAGGAACGGATATTTCCGCAAAATTGTTGGCGTTCTTCTCCACAGTCGGTCAGGCTTTTGCCAATCCGATGCCCAGCTTCTACCCTTCCGATTTTCTGGTCGGGCTGTTTGCCGGAGGATGTGTCCGGCTGGCAGTTTATCTGAAAGGAAAAAATGCTAAGAAGTATCGCCACAATATGGAGTACGGGTCGGCGCGATGGGGAACAGCCAAAGACATTGAACCGTTCATGGCTCCGAAGTTTGAGGACAATATTATCCTGACAAAAACGGAACGCCTGATGCTGTCGAACCGGCCTGATAATCCGAAGAATGCCCGCAATAAGAACGTCTTAATTGTAGGTGGTTCCGGTTCCGGTAAGACCAGATTCTGGATTAAGCCCAATCTCCTACAGTGTAACTCCAAAGAGTATCCGACTTCCTTTGTAGTCACCGATCCAAAGGGTCAGATTGTCTGCGAATGCGGAAATGCATTGTTAAAGCACGGGTATCGGATCAAGATTTTTAACACCATCAACTTCAAAAAGTCCATGCGGTACAATCCATTCGCCTATGTGCATAGCGAGAAGGATATTTTGAAACTGGTGACAACTTTGATGGCAAATACGAAGGGTGACGGAAAAAGCGGTGACGAGTTCTGGGAAAAATCGGAGAAGCTGCTCTATACAGCGTTGATCGCCTATATCCATTACGAGGCTCCGGTAGAAGAACAGAATTTTGCTACGCTGCTGACATTTCTGAATGCGATGGAGGTCCGGGAGGATGATGAAGAATTTCAGAATCCGGTGGATTTGATGTTTGAGGCACTGGAACGAAAGAAGCCGGATTCCTTTGCGGTTCGCCAATACCGACTCTATAAATTAGCCGCTGGCAAAACCGCAAAGTCGATCCTGATTTCCTGCGGTGCCAGATTGGCTCCATTCGACATTCAGGAATTGCGGGAAATCACTGCCTACGATGAGCTGCAGCTGGATACCCTTGGAGATCGGAAAACGGCGTTGTTCTTAATCATGAGTGATACGGACAGCACCTTCAATTTCCTAATCTCTATGGTGTACACGCAGTTGTTTAACCTGCTTTGTGAAAAAGCGGATGATGTGTATGGAGGTCGGCTCCCGGTTCATGTGCGTTGTCTGATTGACGAAGCAGCCAATATCGGGCAAATTCCCAATTTGGAGAAGCTGGTAGCAACCATCCGAAGCCGGGAAATCTCTGCCTGTCTGGTGCTACAGGCAAAAAGCCAGCTGAAAGCCATTTACAAGGACAATGCGGATACGATTGTCGGCAATATGGATTCGCAGATTTTCCTGGGTGGCTCTGAGCCGACAACACTGAAAGAACTAAATGCCGCCCTAGGTAAGGAAACGATTGATATGTTCAACACTTCTGATACCAGAGGCAACAGCCCGTCATACGGCACAAATTATCAAAAGACCGGTCATGATCTCGCTTCCATCGATGAGCTTGCCGTATTGGACGGCGGCAAGTGCATCCTTCAGCTGCGCGGTGTCCGGCCATTTTTGTCGGATAAGTATGATCTGACCCAGCACCCAAACTACAAATACACGTCCGATTTCGATAAGCGCAACACCTTCGACATTGAGAAATTCCTGAACAGGAAAATGAAATTGAAAAAGAACGATGTCTTTACGGTCGTGGATGCTGACGCTTTGTAACGTAAGTCTGTCTGGAATGGCAGGCTTTTTATTTATGCCATGAATCCCTGATTGCGCAAAGAACAGACCGACTGCGGTAAGCAGAGTAATTTATCTGGTTCTAATGTGCGGTTCATATTCAGGCATTCTCTCCGCCTGCAAAAACAGAATGCAGAAATCACAATATCAAATTAAGAAAGGAAAGACCGAAGCCGGGAGCCGTTGGAAGGAAAAATGCCAGCGGCTTTTGCTTTCTGGCTTTGCTGTGCGGATTCCTATTACAGACAATTTCCCGATATGCTTCGGTCACAGGTATTTTGTATGGATTTCTTTAATGAAGCGATTACCGTTCTCCAGACCCTCGTTGTTGCCCTCGGCGCTGGCCTTGGTATTTGGGGCGCGATTAACCTTCTGGAGGGTTACGGCAACGACAATCCCGGTGCCAAATCTCAGGGGTAATGAATGCCCTCCACGGACAAGTAATTGCCGTGAAGCGTGTGGTGAAAGTCCACACGATGACAGACTGAATTGCTGGGAACCCCTAAAGCCATGTGTGCCACAACACAGAGATGAAACAGGCTCCAATGTGATGGCTGCGAAAGCAGAAAGAAACACATGGATCGCGCAAGGTGCGAACCTAAACGCCGGTAAGAATGGGCAATCAGCAGCGAAACCTCGAACAGAGGGACGTTCAACGACTATCCTTTGCAGGAGTAGGGTCAAGCGGCCCGAAGAGGTCTGCCCCGCAATCAGCGGGTGAAGATATAGTCTGCGCCCATGTGAAAACATGGGGTGTTCGCCTGATAAAAGGTGGAACCGCGCTGGAATCGCGCACCGGCGTGAACAAAACGGATGAAACAGCTTATGGCGGGCGGCGGTGTTGCCCTGATCGGCATCACTCTCGTTCCGCTCCTGTCCGGTCTGTTTGGTTAATCGGAAACCCTGTAAATCCTCGCTCCGTCCCGCATAATGCGGGGCGGGCAGAAAGGAGGTCGCAGCCGGATGGATTTTATCTGGGAATCGATTACCGAATGGTTGAAAGAAGTGCTGGTCGGTGGGATTATGGATCATCTGTCCGGGATGTTTGATGCAGTCAACCAGCAGGTTGGCGATGTTGCGACGCAGGTGGGAACATCCCCGGCGAATTTCTCGCCGGGGGTCTTCTCTATGATTCAGAATGTGTCGGAATCTGTCATTATCCCGATTGCAGGCATTATTCTTACGATTATCGCCTGTTACGAACTGATCCAGATGATTATCGATCACAATAACCTTGCCAATTTTGAAACCTGGATTTTCTTCAAGTGGGTTTTCAAGACCTTTGTAGCAGTTATGCTGATCACCAACTGCTTTAATATTACCATGGCGGTGTTTGATGTCTGCCAGAACGTGATTAACGGAGCAGGCGGATTGATTTCAGATACCACAGCCATTGATGGAGCGGCTTTGGAAACTCTGGAAGAAACCCTGATGGAGATGGACATTGGCCCGTTGATTGGTCTGTTCCTCCAGTCGTTCCTGCTCAATGTCACCATGTGGGCGCTGAGTATCATTATCTTCATTATCGTGTATGGCCGGATGATAGAAATTTATTTGGCCGTGAGCCTTGCGCCGATTCCATTTGCCACATTCGGAAATCGGGAGCAAAGTCAGGTGGGACAGAATTACCTGCGCTCACTTCTGGCGCTTGGTTTTCAGGGATTTCTGATTCTGATCTGTGTCGGAATTTATGCGGTACTGATTCAGGGAATCTCTTTCAGCGATGACGTGATTGCCTCAATCTGGGGCGTAGTCGGCTACACGGTACTGTTATGCTTTACCTTATTTAAGACCGGCGCTCTCGCTAAGGGAGTGTTTTCCGCTCACTAGACTAGGAGGGATTCAAATTGGCAGCTTATATCTCGGTTCCCCGTGACCTTACACGGGTGAAATCAAAAGTATTATTCAATCTGACAAAACGACAGCTTCTCTGCTTTGGAGCCGGTGCGCTGGTGGGCGTTCCGGCTTTCTTCCTGTTAAAGCAGTCCGGCAATGTGTCGCTTGCCGCCATCGGCATGATGATTATCATGCTCCCCATGTTCTTTCTGGGGATGTATGAGAAACACGGCCAGCCGCTGGAAGTCATTGCAAAGCAGTTTATTGAAGCAAAATTTATTCGCCCGAAAGTCCGTCCCTATCAGACCAACAATTACTATGCGGTGCTGATGCGGCAGGCGTGGGCAGAACAGGAGGTACAGCGTATTGTTTGCTCTGAAAAACAGAAAAAAACAGACAGAACCCAGCGGAATGGCTCTGCCGGACACACTGACAAAGCGTGAGAAAAAGCAGATTCGCTCTGTCATTGAAAAGGCGAAGCGGGATGATGGCATTCCCCGCACGGCACAGCAGTCCATCCCGTTTCAGCGGATGTTCCCGGACGGCATCTGTCGGGTCAGTGACCGTTATTACACGAAAACCATTCAGTTTCAGGACATCAACTACCAGCTGGCTCAGCAGGAGGACAAAACTTCCATTTTTGAGGAATGGTGCGGCTTCCTGAACTTCTTTGACAGCTCCATCCACTTTGAGTTGTCCTTTATGAATATGGCTACTGATATGGAAAGCTTTGAACGCCGGATTCAGATTCAGCCCCGGCAGGATGGCTTCGATGATGTACGCCAGGAATACAGCCAGATGCTCCGTCAGCAGCTGGAACGTGGCAACAACGGGCTGACCAAAACCAAATATCTGACCTTCGGCATTGAAGCGGAATCCATGAAGCAGGCAAAGCCCCGGCTGGAGCACGTTCAGACAGACCTGCTCAACAACTTCCGACGCCTGGGCGTTTCTGCCCGGACATTAAATGGTAAGGAGCGGCTGCACCTGATGCACGCCATGTTCCACATGGGCGACCATGACAAGTTCTATTTCGACTGGAAGTGGCTTCCTGCATCGGGATTATCGGTAAAGGATTTTATTGCGCCCAGCAGCTTTTCTTTTCCCGGTGGAAAGACGTTCCAGATGGGATCGCTTTATGGGACTATGAGTTTTCTCTCCATTACTGCCTCTGATCTCAGCGACCAGCTGCTGAAGGATTTTCTGGATATGGAATCCAGCGAGATTGTAACAGTGCACATTCAGTCCGTAGACCAGAATAAGGCCATTAAGACCATTAAGCGCACGATCACAGAACTGGATCGCAGCAAGATCGAGGAACAGAAAAAAGCGGTTCGTTCGGGGTATGACATCGACATCATCCCCTCCGATCTGGCTACCTACGGGAAGGACGCAAAGGCGCTTTTGAAGGAATTGCAGAGCCAGAATGAGCGAATGTTCCTGATTACTTTTCTGGTGATGAACACCGGAAAAACGCTGCAGGAGCTGGAAACCAATGTGTTCCAGGCATCCAGCATTGCACAAAAGCACAACTGTAATCTGTGCCGCCTGGACTTCCAGCAGGAACAGGGGCTTATGAGCAGTCTCCCGCTGGCACAGAACCTGATTGAGATTCAGCGTGCGCTGACTACCAGCTCCACGGCTATCTTTATTCCGTTTACCACTCAGGAGCTGTTTCAGGACAGCCCGGAGGCGCTGTATTATGGCCTGAACGCGCTTTCCAACAATCTAATTATGGTTGACCGGAAGAAACTGAAAACGCCCAACGGTCTGATTCTCGGCACCCCTGGCTCCGGAAAGAGTTTTTCGGCAAAGCGTGAGATCACCAATGCTTTTCTTGCCACGGATGATGACATCATCGTGTGTGATCCTGAAAGCGAGTACACACCCCTTGTGACGCGCATGGGCGGTCAGGTCATTAAAATCAGCCCTGCCAGCACTCAGTATATCAACCCCATGGACATCAACAGCAATTACAGTGAGGAAGATAATCCCATTGCGTTGAAGGCAGATTTTATTCTGTCGCTCTGCGAATTGGTTGTGGGCGGCAAGGAAGGGCTGCAGCCGGTGGAAAAGACAGTCATTGACCGCTGTGTCCACCAGATTTATCAGCCCTACTTTGAAAATCCGGTGCCGGAGAATATGCCACTGCTGGAGGATCTCTACAATGCACTTTTGGCACAGGACGAAAAGGAAGCCCACCATGTGGCAACTGCACTGGAAATTTACGTCAAAGGTTCTCTGAACCTGTTCAATCACCGGACGAACGTAGATATTGAAAACCGGTTCGTCTGCTATGACATCAAAGAGCTTGGAAAGCAGCTGAAAAAAATCGGGATGCTGATTGTCCAGGATCAGGTTTGGGGACGGGTGACAAAGAACCGTGGACAGGGTAAAACCACTCGCTACTATATGGATGAGTTCCATCTTCTTTTGAAAGAGGAACAGACGGCTTCCTATTCCGTAGAAATCTGGAAGCGTTTCCGAAAATGGGGCGGGATTCCGACCGGAATTACGCAGAACGTCAAAGACCTGCTCTCCAGCCGCGAGGTGGAGAATATCTTTGAAAATTCTGACTTTATTATCATGCTCAACCAGGCCGCCGGTGACCGGCAGATTCTGGCGAACCAGCTGAATATCAGTCCCCACCAGCTTTCCTATGTAACCCATTCCGGTGAGGGCGAAGGTCTTCTGTTCTATGGAAACGTGATCCTGCCCTTCGTTGACCGCTTCCCGACAGATCTGGAGCTGTACAGCATCATGACATCGAAGCTGTCGGAGGTTATGGAACGGGAGGCGTAAGATGCCATTCAAAAATGAAGAGAGAATTTTTCCCAGGGACTATGAGAACAGAATTTTTTGTGAGGACTGTCTGACCTTTATGAAAGGGATTCCAGACGAGTCAGTTTTCCTGATTTTGACCGATCCCCCTTATGGCATCCATTACAGCAATCAGTTCGCGAAGAATCCGCACGCTATGCTTCCGGGAGATGATGGGATTGATTATCCTGCATTTGCCAGGGAGAGCTACCGCATTTTACGCATGAACAGCCATGCGTATTTTTTTACCCGTTTTGACTGCTATCCGTACCATTTTCAATGCCTGCAGGAAGCTGGCTTTACCATCAAAAATTGCCTGGTAATTGAAAAAGGAACGCTTGGAGGGATTGGCGATCTGAAAGGAAGTTATGCAAGCAGCGCAGAATGGGTGATCTTCTGTCAAAAAGGGCGGAGAATTTTTAACTCAACTACGCTTCTGGAAAACCGGAATAGAGAAGGCACCATGTTTCACAAGGGACGCCAACCCAGCAAACGGTATAAGACACGGTTTTCGGACTGCTGGTTTGGCTCAGAATACCCGAAGGCCACACATCATTCCATATGGCAGAAAAAGAATGGAATCTTTCATCCAACGGTAAAAAACGAAGTCTGTCTGCAGTGGCTGATTCAAATATCCAGTAATCCGGGTGATTTGGTATTCGATGGATTTATGGGAACGGGAAGTACAGCGCTGGCTGCGATTCAATCTGGACGAAAATTTACCGGAACGGAAATTTCAGAGGAATATTGGAAAATCGCTCAAGATCGGATTCGGGAGATCAGAAAGGGGGTGCGGTCGGATGAAGAATAAAACCACACGCCTGCGGTTTGAAGAAGAGGAACTGGCGAATAAGCCGGTTGCCCGTGCGGCGAAGAAAGCGGAACGGGCTGCGGATAAGGCGGATGCCGCAAAAGCCCGGCTGCCCACAAAGAATAAGCTGAAGCATGAGAAAGATAAGGCAGCTGACCGCAAGGAACAGCTGCGCTTTGGCAAAAAGGATAATTCCAAAGATGCGGATACTTCTCAAAAGGTAGCCGGTCAGGCAAGAAAGAAAGCAGTACTAGATCGGAAGAAACCGGTGGGCAAAAAGGAAGGCAAGCAGAAAGCTGGCACAGCAGGTGTAAATGAGCATTTACGCTTCGATGATTCAGCAGTGGATGTAGTGTCTCCCGGCAGCCGTATCAGCCGCACTGCTTCCCATGCGGTGACCGGTACGCTTGCTGGCCGTGTACACCATGAAATTGCGGAAAACGAGGATGACAACGTGGGTGTACATGCGGCACATCAGAGCGAAGAATTTGCGGAAGGCGCTGCACGGACTGTTAGTAATGTCCGGTACGGTCATAAGCTGAAAGCCTACCAGAAAGCAGCCCGACTTGACCGGAAAGCAGACAAGGCAAATGTGGAAGCCCTTTATCAGCAGGCGGTAGCGGACAACCCGGAAATTGCATCCAATCCCATTTCTCGTTGGAAGCAGCGCCAAGAAATTAAAAAGCAATATTATGCTGCAAAAGCTGCTCAGGGGGTTGCCTCTGGTTCTAAGGCTGCCGGTGGTGCGGCAAAAGGCACCGAAAAAACTGCTCAGGGAGCGAAAACACTGCTGGAACGGCTCAAAAAATTTGCCGTCCAGCATACCCATGCCATGATTATTATCCTAGTATTTGCTTTGCTTTTTCTGATGGTTTCCGGGGCGTTTTCTTCCTGTTCTGCCATGCTGCAGGGCGGTACTGGCTCTTTGCTGGGAACTTCCTTCACCGCTACAGATGAAGACATTACCGGAACCAATGAGGACTATAAGGCACTGGAAGCCGCACTGAAAAATGAGATTGACAATATCGAATCCACGCATCCCGGTTATGATGAATACCGGTATCAGCTGGATGAGATCAACCACAATCCTTATGAGCTGACTGCCTACCTGACTGTTTTGTTTGAAGATTATACCAGAGCAGAGGTTCAGGAAACCTTACAGGCACTGTTTGACCGGCAGTATACGCTGACACTGGAGGAAGAAGTGGAGGTGCGTACACGCACGGAGACGCACACTCATACAGTGACCGATCCGGAAACCGGTGAAACCTCGGAAGAAGAATATGAGGTTGAGGTGGAATACAACTATTATATTCTCAATGTTACCCTCAGGAACAATGGGCTGGGGACAGCAATCGCTGCTTCAGCACTGACGGAGGATCAGCAGGAACGATATAACATCCTGCTGCAGACCCAGGGCAACCGTCCCTATCTGTTTGAAGATGATATTTATGCCACGCCTACCGGCCCTTATACAGACTATGATATTCCGGGGGAAGCTCTGACCGATGAAAAATTCGCCAATATGATCCACGAGGCAGAAAAGTATCTTGGATTTCCTTATGTTTGGGGCGGAAGTTCACCCAGTACCAGCTTTGACTGTTCTGGTTTTGTCTGCTGGGTAATCAACAACTGCGGCAATGGCTGGAATGTTGGCAGAACCACTGCAAACGGTCTTATGAGTTCCTGTGATATTATTCCCGCCAGTGAGGCACAGCCCGGCGATCTGATCTTCTTCCAGGGAACGTATGATACTGCCGGGGCCAGCCATGTGGGAATTTATGTGGGCGGCGGGATGATGATCCACTGTGGAAATCCGATCTCTTATGCTTCGATAGAAATAAGTTACTGGCAATCTCATTTTTATGCGTATGGACGCATTCGTTGAGGAGGTATGTGAATGAGTGCAAAATTGGATCGAATCGGCGAAGAACGGGATAAAGCTCTTCGCAGGCGGGAAGAATGGGATGCCCGTTATAAAGAACTGGATAAACGGTATCGGGAACAGGAAAACACGGAGATTCATGACCTGGTTCATGCGTTTAACCTGACTCCGGAACAGTTGGGGCAGCTGCTGCGCCAGACTGCGCAGTCTCTTCCCTCTCCGGAAGCAGTGAATCAGGTGGTAAAGGAGGATACCACGGATGAAGATTAAAAAGTTTTTCGCGTTGCTTTTGGCTATGACCCTTTGTATGGGTGTATTTTCGGTAAACGCCTACGCATATGTGGACGAAAGCGCTGCGGCAGAATCGCAGCCGGTTCAGGAAGAAGCGGTGCTGGAGGAAACTCCTGAGCCGGAGCCGACAGAGGAACCCATGGAAGCCCTGACGCCGGATGGCAATCTGACGATTGTAGACGACAACGGCAGTGCGACAGGGGCTGGGAAGCAGTTCATCACATTGGTGAGCAAGAACGGCAATTATTTTTACCTGATTATTGACCGTGACGATGAAGGAGAACAAACCGTCCACTTCCTCAATCAGGTGGATGAAGCCGATCTTCTCAGCCTGATGGATGAGGATGCGGCGGCACAGTATCAGGAAAGCCTGGAAGTTGAAACAGAACCGGAAACTCCTGAGACAGCTGTACCGGAACCCGAGCCGGAACCGGTAGAGGAACCAGAAGAAAAATCCACGAATATGCTTCCGATTGTTGTGCTGCTTGCGGCAGTGCTGGCCGGTGGCGGCGGATTCCTGTTTCTCCAGATGAAGAAAAAGAAACAGGCGGAACAGACAAAGCCTGATCCGGACGCAGATTATACTGAAGACGAGGATGATGATTTTGAACTGCCGGATGAGGATGATGTGACTGACGGTGAAGAAATTGACTCTGAGGATGAGCCAGAGGATGACAACGAGGAACAGATGTAGTCCGGCGTAGCTTGTATTTCCTCGGAAGGGTAGCTTGTGGGCTACCCTAACATAAAAAAGAAAAAGGAGTGAATTGCTCATGCTCAAACTCGTGGTTTGTGAGAAGCCCTCAGTCGCTCAGAGTATCTCAAAAGTGCTGGGAGCAACAAAGCGCGGCGATGGCTTTCTGGAAGGCGGCGGTTACATTGTCAGCTGGTGTATCGGCCATTTGGTGGAATTGGCGCAGCCGGAAAGCTATGAAGAACGCTATGCTAAATGGCGAAAGGAAGACCTTCCGATTCTGCCCCATTCCTGGAAATACCAGGTGACAGCGGCAACAAAAAAACAGTTCTCCATTTTAAAGAAGCTGATGTTACGTCCAGATGTGGAGAGTCTGGTCTGCGCAACCGATGCAGGGCGCGAAGGTGAACTAATCTTCCGTCTGGTCTATCATCAGTGCGGATGCAAAAAGACCTTTGAACGCCTCTGGATTTCTTCTATGGAAGACACTGCGATCCGGGAGGGCTTTGCCAATCTGAAACCGGGGACAGAATACGATGCTTTATATGAAGCTGCCCTCTGCCGGGAACGTGCCGACTGGATTGTCGGAATCAACGCGACCCGGCTTTTTTCATGCCTGTATGGTATGACCCTCAATGTAGGGCGCGTGATGACTCCCACGCTTGGCATGGTGGTACTGCGGGAAGCAGCCATCTCCGCTTTTGTGCCGGAGCCGTTTTATACAGTACAGCTTACGGTAAATAATTTTACTGTTTCCAGTGAGCGATTCAAAGAAAAAATGGATGCAGAATTGTGCCGCAAAGCCTGTCAGGAAGCGGGAACGGCAACTGTCTGTAAAGTGGAGCGCCGGGAAAAATCAGAGAAGCCGCCAGCTCTCTATGACCTGACAACACTTCAGCGGGAAGCCAACCGTCTCTTCGGCTTTACGGCACAACAGACGCTGGACTATACGCAGAGCCTTTATGAAAAGAAACTGGTAACGTATCCCCGCACGGACAGCCGGTATCTGACCGAGGATATGGCCGTATCGCTTCCGGGACTGGCAGAAAACAGCGCTCTGGCGTTTGGTGTTCAGCCGCCCGCTGCGGTTCATGCAAGCGCAGTAATCAACGGGAAAAAAGTTACCGATCACCATGCCCTGCTCCCCACGACAAGCATGGCGAAAGCTGACCTTGCGGCTCTGCCTGCCGGTGAACAGTCTGTCTTGCGGATGATCGTAGCAAGACTTCTTGCCGCTGTAAGCGAGCCGCACCGGTATGCGGAAACTGCCGTGGAGCTAAGCTGTTCCGGTACTGTCTTTTCTGCCAAAGGGAAAGAAATTCAGGATGATGGTTGGAAAGAGGTGGAACGTCAGCTTCTTCCGAAAGAGGAAAAAGCTGCAAAAGTGCTTCCGCCATTAGCAGAGGGAGAAGCACTTCCCATTGAGAAAACAGAAATAAAAGAGGGGAAAACTTCTCCGCCGAAGCATTTCACCGAAGACCTACTCTTACAGGCAATGGAAGCAGCCAGCGCCGATGACTTTCCAGAGGATGCGGAACGGAAAGGAATTGGCACTCCTGCCACCCGTGCCGCCATCATCGAAAAACTGGTTCTGAAAGGCTTTTTGGAGCGCAAAGGCAGCGGTAAGGTAAAGACGCTGATACCCACAGAAAAAGGAAAAGCCTTAATCACCGTAACGCCGGAGCAGCTCCAGTCCCCTGCTATGACAGCAGACTGGGAGGAAAAGCTGTCGGAGGTGGAACACGGCGAATATGCGCCGGAAACTTTCATGGATGAGATTTCCGGCATGATTATGGAACTGGTCAACAACTATGAGATTGTGAAAGGAGCCAAAGTGCTTATGCCTGGTACAACTGTAATCGGAACCTGCCCTCACTGTGGGGCTGAAGTCATAGAACGTCAGAAGGGATGGTTTTGCTCCAATCGGGAATGCCGCTTCATTCTCTGGAAAGACAACGCCTACTTCAAGAAAATTGGCAAACGCCTCACTGCTCAGATGGCGGAACGGCTGGTACGGGACGGAAGAATCCGCGTGAAGGACTGCAAAAGCCAGAAAACCGGAAAAACCTACAATGCTTCTGTTCTGCTGTCCACCGAAGCAGATGGACGTCCGAAATTTCAGCTGGAATTTGAAAGCGGAGGTGGCGGGAAATGAGTGCGGAAAAGTTAGAAGCGGTTTATCTGGTAGACCGCCAGTTTTTTCTCCACATCAAGGAAACGGAAAGCGGCTTTCAGTATGAAGCGTTCCATCGGAGCGATAAGAAAGAAAATTACTCCGGGATGCTGACCTGGGAAGACCTTCTGGAGAGTCGAATTGCCTCCCCGCTGGCAGCTGCACGGGTAGCCGCCTGTGAAGAGATTGGACTGGAAGGTCAGGAAGTGGCGAAAGTATCCCTACTGTCCCTGCTTCCGTATCCTCGGTCAGAGATTCGACGCCGAAGCCTTCAGGAACCAGCCAGTCTTCCCTCCCACGATATTCGCTTTATCGACAGCCGGTACAAGGAACTGTTCCGTATCCCGGACGGAGGGACAATTCAGGTGGATTATCCGGATCGACATTATGCAGCCAAATGCAGCTACATTGACGATTATCATACCCAGGTTGGAAACAACGTCTACCACATTTGCCAGTTTGCAGAGATTCTGGAACGCGGCGGCGGAACCTGCCGCCCGGAACCGGAGCTTGACCGGGATACTGCCGCGTGGCAGCTGGGAAGTCAAAACTATCTGACAGTGGAACGCAGTCCGTCAGGGTGGGCGTACCATTTATACGATCAGGGATTTCATTCGGTAGCTGCCGGAGAAGTGGGCGGACTGGAAACTTCGATTCTGGAAGCCCGTGATCAGGCGATGGAACAATGCAGGCTTAGCAGCCGCAATCGAGAACTGACCGATTATGACCGGGAAGAATTTCACAGGAGGGAGTTTATGTCACAGGATAAAATTGAAAAGTGGGACGAAGTAAACGGTAATACGGGAAACAACGGCAGGTTAGAAACCTTTCTGGAAAGCGCCGGGGACAACTATGCGATTTTACAGCTGCGCGACATTGAAGAAACACGCATGGAGCGCTTTTCATCTCTGCGGATGCTGGAACGAATGGATATGGAAGTGAATATTGACCATTATGAAGTGGTGTATATCGCACCGCTGCCGATTCACACAAACCGTCCCGCCTTTCTGGAAAGCGTCTTCGAGAAATTTAATCTGGATCGCCCGGATGATTTTAAGGGACACAGCCTTTCGGTCAGCGATATTGTTGCCATCCGTGAAAATGGTGCGGTATCCTGTTATTACTGTGACAGTACCTGCTTTCAGGAACTTCCCGGACTTATCCCGGAGAATTACCTGAAAAATGCGGAAATGCAGCTTGAGGATGATTACGGTATGATCGACGGCGTTGTTAATAATGGCGCAAAAGACTGTAAGGAGAAAGCGGCAAAGGATAAAGCTGAGAAGCCTTCTGTGGTGGAGCAGCTGAAAAACCAGCCACACTGTGAGGTCAGAAAGAAATCCACGGTCAAATACACGGAACAGGAGCGATGATATGGGGAATGATCGCTATCAAATGACACTGGAGGAAATACCGGGAATTATCTTAGATATCCGGCAGAAAGGCGCTCTTATGGGAACCTCAACAAATCGCATTGAGTCAGGATATTTGCTTTCCAATGGAACTGCTTTGTTGGAAAATGAGAAGGACGAAAACGGCTTCTATGTGGGAGGGAACTATGTGAATGGAGAGTATCTCAAATCTCAGGAACGCTATGAGCCTGTACGGAATAAAGACGGTGCCATTACCGGTTTCCGGCAGATGAGCGCTTATCTCCATCAGTTTTCCGGAGAGGAACAGAAACTCATTTTTCAGTACGCCTTGAATACGAAAAACAAATTGCTGGAAGATCTGGAGCAAATCTTAAAGATAGTGAAAAATCAGCAGCTTCGGCAGCTCGTTTCCGGTACCTGTGAAAAATTTGCCAGAATCCCGGATCGGGAATGTATTCGGCTGATGGCTGATATCCGGGCTGCTTATAAAGAAAGAAATCTGGAGTCAATCCGTCAGAGGCAGAAGGCGGCGCAAAGAAAACCAGCTATGAGAAAAAGAAAAAGGAGCTTGGAACGATGAAGACATTTACTTCCAAAGAAATGAATCTGATGTGCCTGTACAATTCCGGCACCCGTCTGGAGTTGGTCGAAAATCTGACGGATATGCGGGGCTATCTGCAGGCCGATGAAACAGAGCTGCTGACACTGACCGACTGTGTGCTGGAAAAGCTGCGACAGATGAACGATCAGGAGTTTTCGGCACTGGATTTGTACCCCGATTTTATGGACTGACAAGAAGTTAAATACTGCCGGGATGGAAAACACTGTCCCGGCTCTTTTCTGCTGTAGGGAAGGAGGTCAATATGTGGAGTAAAGCAGATTTTTATTCGGCGGTTGCAAAAGAAACTCTGGAAGGACTGACAGCCAGCTGGCAGGAATGGGCAAAGTTCCTTACCACGGCTTCCCGGCTGTATAAGTATCCGTTCATGGATCAGATGATGATTTACGCACAAAGGCCGGATGCCACCGCCTGCGCAGAATACGATTTATGGAATGACAAGATGAACCGCTACGTCCGGCGCGGGTCAAAAGGGATTGCCCTTTTAGATGAGCGTGGTGACAAACTGCGTCTGCGCTATGTATTTGATGTGGCAGATACGGGAACAAGGGAAAATTCGCGAACGCCTTGGCTGTGGACAATGGAGGATCAGCATATCGTTCCCATTATGGCTATGCTGGAACGAAACTACGGCGTTGGTGGAGCTGACCTGGGCGAACAGATTGCGGCGGCCGCCCGAACTCTGGCAGACGAGTATTGGGCAGATAACCAGAAGGACTTCTTCTACATCGTTGACGATTCCTTCTTAGAAGGGTACGATAATTACAACATCGGAATCCAGTTTAAGACAGCAGCCACCGCCAGCATCACTTATACGGTACTCAGCCGGTGCGGTTTGAATCCAGCGGAATATATGGGGCATGAGGACTTCATGCCGATCTTCGACTTCAATACCATTCCGGCGGTGATGGCACTGGGTTCCGCTGTGAGCCAATGCAGCAGGCAGATTCTCCTGCAGATCGGAGACACCATTCGGACTGCGGAGCGGGAAGCCATTGAGGAAAGGAGAAAATGGGATGAAGAACACCTTAACCTACACGAGGAACGGGGATTACCTGATTCCGAACCTGAAACTGGACGAGCAGCCGGAGAAGCCCCTGGGCAAATATGGACGGATGCGCCGGGCATATCTGAAGGAGAACCGCCCGCTTCTGTACAATCAGTTCCTGCTGAACGGGACGCTGTATCCGCACCTGTTGGAGATCGAGGAGACGGCAAACCAGAGGTTGGAGCTGATAATGAACCAGCTTCTGGAGAAAGACCCGGCTCCGGACAAGAAGCAGAGCGCGATGGCGTGGGTACAGCACATGAACGCACTGAAAGCCCAGGCCGAGGAAGTGATTTTGACGGAGCTTATCAACAGCTAAGTTTTACTTTTCCAGAAGAAGCCCCCACCGCCAAACAGTCCACGAAAGGATCGAGCGAACCATCGCCCGGTCCTTTTTCTGTGCCTGAAAATCAGGATAACAAAAAGGACGCAGAAAACGCCGCCTCCGAAGAAACAGCGGAACAACAGGAAGTTCCTGACCTGAGCCAGTACCCGATTACCCGCCGTGGTGATGATATTACCATCGGAACCGGCAATGCCACTCATGTGGTAGACATCACGGTGTCGGAAGAAGAATATAAAGCAATCAAACAGGCCATTCCGGAAGAACCGGCATACGATCCCGCTTCGCTGCCGTATCACATGGGAGATACCGTTTACCTGGATAATCAGGAATATCGGATTACCGAACTGCGGGAAGACACGGTGCAGCTCCTTCCTAATGGGGTGACTTACCCTGTATTCCGTGCAGAAAGCCGGGAACGGTTCGAGGGACTGCTTCGGCAGGACAGCCGCAACGGCGCTGTAACGGAGTATCTTGCCCCCAATCCGTCAAATGTCGATCAGGATTTGCTGGAAGTGCTGGCTTCTGGTCTGCTCTCTGCGCAGGATAAAGAGTATATTTCTGGCTGGCTGCGGGATGGGGAAGGCAATACCCGGATTGCACAGCGGCTTTCAGAACTGTTTGCAAACCGGGCGGAAACGATGGAACTGGCTACCGGGGACACGGCAGATTTCCGCACCTACACCACCGGTATCGAAGTGGAGATTCTGGACAGTGAAGAACGCAGGCTGGCGGCGCTGGGCGGCAGCTGGGGCGACATGGCTCCCATTTTTCGCGGACTGTATATCCATGAGCAGGAAGGCTTTTATCAGAACCCGGAAGGTTACCGGCAAAAGCAGACGGTACTTGAGGGACAGCCGTCCTACCAGGTAGGCGATTCTGTCTTCCTGCCTGCGCCTGATCAGCCTATCAGCGGCACTCTTGGTTACGTTGGCGACACCACTGTGCGGATTGATACCGGCCCATATTCCTGGAGTAACAAGGTTATGGGGCGCAGTCAGTTTGAAGAACTTCTCCGTCAGGATGAGCGAAACGCCAGCCTGTTTGTGCAGGAAGAAAAAGAATCATCCACACCAGAATTACCGGAACTGACAACGGAGCCGGAAACTATTTATCCTGCCGAACAAAACGAACTGCCTTATGATATTGTGGTGGAACGGTTGCGCATAAACGAGGCGGAACGTCCGGAACCAGAGCCTGTTGCTGTAAACTTCCGCATTACCGATGAACACCTGGGCGAAGGCGGGCCGAAGCAGAAATTCCGCGCCAACATCATGGCAATCCAGCTTCTGAAAAAATGTGAGGAAGAAAACCGCCCGGCTACGCCGGATGAGCAGAAAATCCTTTCCGGGTATGTCGGCTGGGGCGGCCTTGCAGATGCTTTTGATGAGCGTAAAGGTAACTGGGCAACGGAATACCTGGAACTGAAAACTGTTCTGACACCGGAGGAATATACAGCGGCCAGGGCTTCTACCTTGAATGCACATTACACCAGCCCCACGGTGATCCACGCGATTTACGATGCCGTGGAGCAGATGGGCTTCCGTCAGGGCAATATTCTGGAGCCGTCCATGGGCGTAGGAAACTTCTTCGGTCTTCTGCCGGAGAGTATGCAGCAGAGCCGTCTTTACGGTGTGGAGCTGGACAGCATTTCCGGGCGTATTGCAAAAAAGCTGTATCCCAATGCAGAGATCACTGTTGCCGGATTTGAAACCACTGACCGTCGTGATTTTTATGATTTGGCGGTTGGCAATGTCCCCTTTGGCGATTATAAGGTCAATGATAAACCTTACAATAAGCTGGGATTTTCCATTCACAACTATTTCTTTGCCAAAGCGTTGGATCAGGTGCGTCCGGGAGGTGTGGTTGCTTTTGTGACCAGCCGTTATACTATGGATGCCAAAAGCCCGGAGGTGCGCAAATACCTGGCACAGCGGGCGGAACTTTTAGGGGCGATCCGTCTGCCGAACAATGCATTCCGTGCCAATGCCGGTACGGATGTGGTATCGGATATTCTGTTCCTGCAAAAGCGGGAACACCCCATCGACCTGGATGCGGACTGGATTCACCTTGGACGCAACGAGAACGGGCTGACCTTAAACAGCTACTTTGTGGAGCATCCGGAGATGGTGCTGGGACGGCTTTCCACCGAAAGCACTCAGTATGGCAAAGAGGAATGTACGGTGCTGCCCATTGACGGCGCTGATTTAAGCGAACAGCTGAAAGACGCGATTTCCCATATCCATGGAGAATACGTGGCTCAGGAGCGGGAAAATCCGGAACTGGAGGATAATGCCTCTGTACTGCCTGCAGATCCGACGGTAAAAAACTTTTCCTACACGGTGGTAGACGGCGAAGTGTATTTCAGGGAAAATTCCATTATGTCGCCGGTTGACTTAAACGATACCGTAAAAGGCCGGGTCAAAGGCATGGTGGAACTGCGTCAGATCGTCAATGACCTGATTGAGTACCAGCTGGAAGACTATCCACAGGAAGCTATCGAGGCCAAACAGCAGGAACTAAATACCGCCTACGATGCCTTTACCCAAAAGTATGGGTTGATTAACAGCCGTGGCAACGAGAAGGCATTTTCAGAGGATTCTTCCTACTATCTGCTCTGCTCGCTGGAGAATATTGATGAAGATGGAAATCTGGAAAGCAAAGCCGATATTTTCACCAAACGCACCATCCGTCCGGAACGTCATGTGACCCATGTGGATACGCCCAGCGAAGCACTGGCGGTTTCCATCGGAGAACGTGGCAAGGTAGACATTCCGTTTATGGCAGAACTGCTGGGGAAAGCGGATGATTTCGAGGCCGTCACCGGCGAGTTGACTGGCGTGATTTTCCGTGATCCCATGGCACCGGAAGCGCCGGAACTTGGCTGGCAGACTGCGGATGAATATCTGTCCGGTAATGTGCGCGATAAGCTGCGGATTGCACGGCTTGCAGCACAAACCGATCCGCAGTACACGGTTAATGTGGCTGCGCTGGAAAAAGCTCAGCCCAAAGATTTGGAAGCCTCGGAGATTGAGGTGCGCCTGGGCGCTACTTGGATTGATCCAAAGTATATCCAGCAGTTTATGGAGGAAACTTTTGAGACACCCTTCTATCTCCGCCGTGCCATTGAAGTGAAGTTTTCTACGATTACGGCAGAATGGCAGATTTCCGGTAAAAGCAGTACCGGGCGGCATGATGTGGCAGCCTATGTGACGTATGGCACAGATCGGGCGAACGCCTATAAGATTCTGGAGGATACTCTGAATCTGAAAGACGCCCGGATTTACGATACCATTGAAGATGCAGAGGGCAATAAAAAGCGTGTCCTCAACAAAAAGGAAACGACCCTCGCTCAACAGAAACAGCAGGCAATCAAGGACGCTTTCCGGGACTGGATCTGGCGTGACCCGAAACGCAGAGAAACACTGGTGGCAAAGTATAATGAACTGTTCAACAGCACCCGTCCCCGCGAATATGACGGCAGCCACATTCATTTTGTCGGCATGAACCCGGACATTAAGCTGCGGCCTCATCAGCGGAATGCCATCGCTCATGTGCTGTATGGCGGCAATACACTGTTGGCACATGAGGTAGGAGCCGGGAAAACCTTTGAAATGGCTGCTTCTGCAATGGAAAGCAAACGGCTGGGACTGTGCCAGAAGTCGATGTTTGTGGTTCCCAACCACCTGACTCAGCAGTGGGCGAATGAATTCCTGCGGCTTTACCCCAGCGCGAAACTTCTGGTGACAACGAAAAAAGATTTTGAAACAGCAAAACGGAAGAAATTCTGTGCTCGTATTGCTTCTGGGGATTATGATGCGATCATTATCGGTCACAGTCAGTTCGAGAAAATTCCCATCTCTGCGGAGCGGCAGGAACGGCTCTTACAGGAACAGATTGATGATGTAACCGAAGCGCTGGACGAGCTGAAGCGAAGCCGGGGCGAGAATTTTACCATCAAGCAGATGGAGAAGACCCGGAAGTCTCTCCAGGCAAGATTGGATAAACTGCTGAACACAGATCGGAAGGATGATGTGATTACCTTTGAGCAGCTTGGCGTAGACCGGCTGTTTGTGGATGAGAGTCAGGCATACAAAAACCTGTTCTTATACACAAAAATGCGAAATGTGGCAGGATTATCCACATCGGAAGCCCAGCGAAGCAGCGATATGTTTATGAAGTGCCGGTATCTGGATGAAGTTACCGGCGGGCGCGGCGTAGTATTTGCCAGCGGCACTCCCGTCTCCAACAGTATGACGGAATTGTACACCGTCATGCGCTACCTCCAGTACAACACCTTACAGCAAAAGGGACTCACCCACTTTGACTGCTGGGCGTCCACCTTCGGGGAAAGCACTACGGCGATTGAATTGGCTCCGGAAGGAGCCGGATACCGGGCAAGAACCAGGTTTGCAAAATTTTTCAATCTGCCGGAACTGATGAACCTTTTTAAAGAAGTCGCGGATATAAAAACCAGTGACCAGCTGAATCTGCCGGTACCGGAAGCAAAGTTTGAGACGGTTGTGGTGCAGCCCTCGGAGATTCAGAAAGAAATGGTTGCGGCGCTCTCGGAGCGGGCGGCTGCCGTCCACAGCGGGCAGGTTGATCCGTCCCAGGACAATATGCTCAAAATTACTTCGGATGGCAGGAAAATCGGGCTTGACCAGCGTCTGATGAACCCGCTCCTGCCAGATGATCCGAACAGCAAGCTCAATGCCTGTGTGGGAAATGTGTTCCGGATATGGGAGGAAGGAAAGGAAAGCCGTCTGACGCAGCTCCTGTTCTGCGATATGAGCACCCCAAAAGATGACGGTACGTTTAATGTCTATGACGACATCAAGGCAAAGCTGATCGCACGGGGCGTTCCTGCAGAAGAAATTGCTTTCATTCATGATGCGGACAACGAGGTAAAGAAAAAAGAACTCTTTGCTAAAGTGCGCACGGGTCAGGTGCGGGTGTTGCTCGGCTCCACGCAGAAGATGGGGTCTGGCACCAACTGCCAGGACTTGCTTGTGGCTGTCCATCACCTGGATGTGGGCTGGCGTCCTTCCGATGTAGGACGGATTTTGCGGACATTCAAAATAAAAAAGAATGTGGAGGTAA